>JAPLZD010000032.1 GCA_026395195.1 Candidatus Staskawiczbacteria bacterium | reverse complement strand
ACTAAAATTTTTAAGGAAGAAAATTACAAATTCTCTGACAACAAAAAAGATTCATTCTCTAATTCGCGCGAATTAGAGAATGGGGAAAAAAATAATGAGAAAAAAGCCAGTCCGACTTTGGTGGCTTTTAATATAGCAATTTTTATAATTATTGCTTTTTTGATTTTAGACAAATTGGGAATTGCCAATTTTTTTGCTTTAAATTCAACGTCTTCGTTGCTTACGTTTTTTGGTTTTGGGCTTTTGGCCGGACTTTCTTCTTGCGCTGCTCTTGTCGGCGGAATTGTTTTGTCAATGTCAAAACAATGGAACAGTCTTTATTCAGAAAATCAGTCAATTTCAAAAAAACTTCAACCACATATAATGTTTAACACAGGAAGATTTGTTTCTTATGTTGTATTGGGCGGAGTTTTGGGGTTGATAGGAAGTAGGTTGCAGATATCTCCGCAAATTACCGGATATTTAGTTATTGCAATTTCTCTTTTGATGATTGCTTTGGGTTTGCAAATGCTGGGAGTAAAAGCATTCAGAAAATTTCAGCTTGCAGCCCCAAAATCATTTACAAGAAAAATTGCCAATGAAAATAATTTCCAGGGAAAGTATATGCCTTTTATTATGGGGGCTTTGACTTTCTTTTTGCCTTGCGGATTTACAATTACGGCCCAAAGTCTGGCGCTTTTGTCTGGCAGCATATTTAGCGGAGCATTGATAATGGGATCATTTGCTTTAGGAACGATCCCAGTATTATTTTTCATTGGACTTTCAAGCGTGAAATTTTCTTCAAAACCGCATTTAGCTGAAAGGTTCTCAAAAGTTGCAGGATTTTTGGTTTTATTTTTCGCGCTGTTTAACATGTCAAACCAGGCAAATGTTTTGGGGTTCACCGGGTTCAGCAACCCATTAGTTGCAAGCCAGAGTCAAACACAAACCGGCACAGCAGATCAAAGCGGGCTGCCTGAAATTGTTGATGGCAAGCAAGTTATTGCAATGACAGCGTCTGGCTCGGGAGATAATCCAAATTATTTTAAAGTAAGAGCAGGAGTGCCGGTGCGTTGGGAAATTACAGCTGGCAGTTCACTGGGTTGTAACAATGGCTTAATCTCTCGTGGCGGCCTTTTTGACGGTCAGATTTATTTAAATCCCGGTCAAGTTACAGTAAAAGAATTCACACCGCAGACTGCTGGAGTTTATCAATTTTCATGTTCTATGGGAATGATTAGGGGTACAATAGAAGTAATAAATTAGTTTTCATGGCAAAGATAACAAAAACAACAACTTTGGAAAAAATATTGGAGAAAAAGAGCGCGGACGAAATTTTGGAAAAAAATGGAGTGCCGTGTTTGAGTTGTCCGATGATGCAATTTGAAATTGATAAATTGAAAATTGGAGATGTTTGTAAAATGTATGGGTTAAACTTAGAAAAAATACTAAAAGAATTAAATAAATAAAATATGAAGATAAAAATTTTAGGCACCGGTTGCCCCAAATGCAAGAAGTTGGAAGCGAACGCAGTAGAAGCATTAAAACAATTAGGCAAAAACGATGAAGTTGTAAAAATAACAGACATTAAAGAAATCATGGGATATAGAGTCATGAGTCTGCCCGCTTTGGTTGCCGGCAAAAAAGTTTTATCTTACGGCATAATTCCGTCTGTAGAAGATATTAAAAAGATGCTGGCTAATTCTTAAAATTATGGATATTTTTGTTTCAGCCGTTGATTTTTTCATCAACGACACAATAAAGATATTTTTATTGCTGATAGCTATTGTTTTTGTTGTTTCAATTATCCGTTCCTTTTTGCCTCCTGAAAAGATAAAAAAGATTCTGTCGCATAAGAATAAATTTGTCGGTAATATTTTAGCATCATTGTTGGGAATAATAACGCCGTTTTGCAGTTGTTCGGCTATTCCTTTGTTTTTAGGGTTTATTGAGGCGGGCGTTCCTTTGGGAGTGACATTTTCTTTTCTTGTTGCCTCGCCCATGATAAATGAAATAGCTTTGGCCTTGCTGTTCAGTTTATTTGGATGGAAAGTGGCTTCTGTCTACGTCGTCAGCGGACTGATAATTGCCATTTTATCAGGAATAATTATTGGAGAATTAAAAGTTGAAAATTTGGTGGAAGATTTTTCGAAGGGCAGGAGAAACAATCCGCTGGAACTATCCGTATTATCTTGGAGGCAACGATTTGCTTATGCTAAAAATTATACATTTGACATTGTAAAAAGAATCTGGCTTTTCATTGTTATAGGCGTTGGAATTGGGGCCTTCATACACGGTTATGTGCCCGCTGAGTTGATAGCGAGATATGCGGGGGGAAGCACCTGGTACGCTGTTCCGCTGGCTGTGTTGATTGGCATTCCTTTATATTCTAACGCGGCGGGAGTAATGCCGCTTGTAAGCGTTTTAACAGAAAAAGGCGTATCAATGGGAGCCAGTCTTGCTTTTATGATGTCTGTAACAGGATTGTCTTTGCCGGAATTCTTAATTCTTAAAAAAGTTATGAAAACCAAGTTGATCATCATTTTTGCAGGAGTTGTTGGAGTGGGAATTTTATTTACAGGATATTTATTTAATTTAGTTTTAAGATAATTTTATGGAAAATAAAAAAACAACTTTAAAAATTCAAGGAATGGATTGCGCCTCTTGCGCGGCGGTTATAGAACACGACTTGAAAAAAGAAAAAGGAGTTTCTTCGGCAGTTGTTAATTATGCAACCGAAAAAGTTTATTTAGATTTTGACCCTGCGCAAATAACAATTGAAAAGATAAAAAAAAGCGTTAAAGATTTAGGATATGGAATATCAGATGACATGAGCGGAATGGACATGCCCGAAGGCCACGACCATGCAAAAATGGAAAGGGAAGAAGAAGTCAGAAAAATAAGAAACAGGTTTATTCTGTCTTTAATTTTTGGTTTGCCGGTAATTTATATGGTTATGGGCGGCATGATTGGGTTGCCCATGCCTGAAGTTTTTGATAAATACGGATTATATATTCAGGCAGTTTTGTCGGCTGGTGTTATTTGGTCTTGCTTTAACATATGGAAATCAGGATTTAAAAAAATATTAAAATTGGGTCCCAATATGGACACTTTAATTTTAGTTGGAACCGCCGCCGCCTATTTTTATAGTTTGATGAATCTTATACTTTTATCTTTTGGAATGAAGGTTTCCATGGATAATTTTTATTTTGAATCTGCAGCTTTTATTTTAATTTTTATTTCTTTGGGAAAATATTTAGAATCAGTTACAAAAGGAAAAACTTCTTCGGCAATTAAAAGCTTGATCGGTTTGCAGCCGAAAATTGCCACTATTATAAAAGACGGCAAGGAATTTGACACTCCAATTTCAGAAGTTAAAGTTGGAGATGTTATTTTAGTAAAACCAGGGCAAAAAATTCCGGTTGACGGCATTGTTGTTGACGGATATTCTGCAGTTGACCAAAAAGCAATTACCGGAGAATCAATACCGGTTGAAAAGAAAAAAGGAGATGAAGTAATTGGAGCTACAATAAATAAAACAGGAGTTTTAAAATTTGAAGCAACAAGAGTGGGCAAAGATACAATGCTGTCACAAATCATAAAAATTGTGGAAGACGCAATGGGTTCTAAAGCGCCAATCCAGCTTTTAGCTGACAAGGTTTCATTTTATTTTGTGCCTGCCGTTATTATTATTGCATTAGCTTCAGGATTAATCTGGCTTTTAATTGCTAATCAATTTTCAATGGCTTTAACGGCTTTTGTGGCGGTGTTAATTATTGCCTGCCCGTGCGCGCTTGGACTGGCAACGCCAACAGCAGTTATGATGGGAACAGGATTAGCCGCCAAAAATGGAATTTTGATAAAGTCCAGCAAAGCTTTAGAAACTGCAAAAGATGTTAATATGGTTGTTTTTGACAAAACAGGAACTTTAACAAAAGGTGAACCGGTTGTGACAGAAATAGTTTCTGTTGATAAAAAAATAAAAGAAAATACTTTATTGGAAATTGCGGCCTCGGTGGAAAAAAATTCAGAACATCCTTTGGCACAGGCAATTGTAAATAAGGCAAAAGAAAAAAACCTTAAATTATCGGATGTTAAAAATTTTCAGGCAATTCCGGGCAAAGGAGTTGAAGCTACGCTGGATAAAAAGAAAATTTTATTGGGTACAAGAAAGCTTATGAAAGACAACAAAATTATTTCTGCCCAAGGCGGACCAGCCTCGGGCTGGGAAGACAAAATGGTAATTTTGGAAGACCAAGGGAAAACAGCAATGATTTTGGCTGTTGGGAAAAAAGTTGTAGGAATCATTGCAGTTGCAGATGTTTTAAAAGAAAATTCAAAAGAAGCTGTGGAAACCTTGCACAAAATGGGAAAAGAGGTGGCAATAATTACCGGAGATAATAAAAGAGTGGCAGAGGCGATTGCAAAACAATTGGGAATTGATAGGGTTTTGGCTGAAGTTTTACCGCAGGGAAAATCAGATGAAATTAAAAAATTACAGCAAGAAGGAAAAATAGTTGCTATGGTTGGTGATGGCATAAATGATGCGCCAGCGCTGGCTCAAGCAGATTTAGGAATTGCTTTGGGTTCGGGAACAGATGTGGCAATGGAAACCGGAGAAATTGTTTTGATAAAAGACGATTTGCGGGATGTTGTTTCTGCGATTGATTTATCAAAATACACTTTAAGTAAAATAAAACA
>JAPLZD010000030.1 GCA_026395195.1 Candidatus Staskawiczbacteria bacterium | reverse complement strand
AAAGACTATCTGCTTTTTTAAGCTGGATGTTACAAAAACCACAACCGGCAATCCATTATTAAGTTTATATTTGTTTTTTAATTCAGCTATATCCTGGCTAATAAAAAAACGGGGGTTTACCGGAATTCCGGAAACAAAAATTTTTTCTTTATCCGCACCAAGCTCCATCAGCTCATATTTTACCTCGCCGCAGCTGGCAAAATAATAATCAATTTCCGGAATGTTATATACGCGATGCAGCTGGTAATCTGTAGAAACTATTGCAATTTTACATTTATCGCCAAACATATTTTTTATCTTTTTAGATAAAATCCTGGCCGGCACCGGGTTTGTAAAAACTACTATATCCGGTTCTTCTTCTCTCAATGATTTAATAATTTTTTTATCAACGCGCGTATCAAGGCTGACAAGCTTATCGCAAAGAAAAAAAATAAAGCGATTAAAATTAGTGATATTGTAATACCAGCCCCAAAGCCAAGGGACATGTTTTGCTGCGGTTTCATAAAAATGCTGATATACAAATCTGGCTGCAGGATTTATAATTTTTGAAAAATCTATGTGTTCCGCCTTGGCATCAGTGTAGCTTAAAATATAATCCAAAATAGATTTGGCGGCCATAATGTGGCCTGTTCCGGCCGTCATGGATATTATTATAATTTTTTTTCTTGGCATAATTTCAAAATAATCAAATAAATCAACCCAGCAAGCAAAAAGGAAAAAATATTGCCCCAAAAACTGTTCAAAATGTTAGGATAGAAAAGGTCAATATCTAATATATTAAGATAGTTTAAAACATAAAAATTCTGCGACTTTAGCGCCAAAAAAAATAATATCAACATATGGACCGCCGCAGAAAAAAGCATCAATAAAAAAAGAGCGTTTAGATATTTATTTCTAACAATTTTAACATCCATAAAAATTTTAATTACTAAATAACTTTTTAGCTTCATTCCAAATATCTGGCTGCCCCTGCTTTTCTTTCATCCAATACCACCATTCTGCCCCCCAAAGATAAAATGTGTCAAGTCCTGTTTTTTGGGCATATTCAACATTCTTTTTAAACTGGTCTAAATTCATTGTTTTTAACTGCTCTTGCAGAGGTTCGTCATAAAATAAATTAGGCGTCCACGGCTCTGCTTGAAGCTCTATGCATATTACTTTTTTATTGAAAAGCTGTTTGATAAGCTGGGCTTTTTTATAATAATTTATTGACGGCAAAAAAGAATTCACGTAAAACCCGGCTGAATCGTTCAAGCGCGCCCACACTTTCCTGTACATGGTTACACCAACAATATCGCCGATTTGAGCCACTTTCGACCACAAAGACTGCTCGCCTGAATCTGTTACAATCACGGGCCTGCCAGGATCAATGGCTTTTACCAAAGCAACTTCTGTTTTCAAAAAATCATCGCTTTCATAATACCATGCTGGGCATTGACCGAATTTAAACAAAGGTTCATTTTCAACCTGCCAAGCAGAAATTACTTTTGAGTCTTTATACCTTAAAACAACTGCACTCATGTATTTTAATAATTCTGTCTGCTGCTGCTCTTGGGACAAAGAATCAACCCAGCTTGGAATGTGGCATTCCGGCCAGCGCCCCGTTTTCATTCCCAGAACATATATGACTTTTGCATTCCTTTTCTCCGCCTCTTTTATCTGCCAATCTATGTCGGTAAAAAAATAATTGCCTTTTTTACCTTCAATAAAATCCCATTGAGTATGAAGTTTTAAATTTTTTACGCCAAGATCGTCCAGCACCGCCAAATAATTTTTTTTCCAGTCCAGCTTCAATGCCTCTGACTGCATTTGCGAAAAATCCACGCCCCAGGTTATACTTTTTTGTTCTGGCGCCTTGCCGGTAAAAAAGTAAACAAAAATAACCGCTGCAATCACAATAATAATTATTAAAATTACCATAACTATTTTAAAAATTTTATTCATTCTGCTGTTGTTCTATTATCTTTTCTATGTTTTGCGCGCCCATTTTTTCTATCTCCATAAAGCCCTGCATAGCTGCTTCAGCAAAATCTCCGCTGTTTAAATAATCATAAAACCACTGGTTTGCAAAAATTGGATTTTCTTGGAAAATACCGGCTCCAATGTGCAAAAGCCATTTTTTGTTAAAATCCTCCTGCGAGCCAATTGTAGGGGCTATTATAATTGGAATTCCCAGGCCCGCATAAAATGAAAGCTCCGATGGTTTTGTCCACAACACATCTGTTTCCCTTAGGGCCTCGTTAAAGGCGTTAAAATATTCATTGGTCCTAATGGCAGAAATTACATGAACCCAGCCATCCAATTTCAAGCTTTTTATGTTGTCGGCAAAATATTTTATAAGTTCTTCTTTTACCCCAATGCTTATGATAAACCGTAACTGATTTTTTTTAATTTTATATGCCAGACTGTTTATAGCTTTTAAACATATTTCTTTTTGCGCGCCGGCTCCTCCAATAGAAAACATAATCGTCAAAGGATGATTTGATTTCTCCGGCAGTTTGCCCAGTGTCCCTCTCACCAATGGCTCATATGTTTTTCGGTATCTTTTGCTTGGATCTAAATTAATGAGCCGATACCTTAAATCTTCCTTTAAAATTTCTAAATTTTTTCCAAGATTTTCTTGCGGCAGCGGGTAGCCTGTTAAAAAAATGTTTTCCGGCTTTACTCCATAAAGCTTCAGCCTGTCGCGCACCCAGGTACACGGAGCAAAATATTTTATTTTACTTTTTTTAGGTTCCACGCTTACCCAGGTTCTGTTTATATCTGCATCGCAAACCACGCAATAAACTTCATTTGGATATTTTAATTCTTCTGCCATAAAGGCCGGGGTAAAAAAGGTGGAAACAATTGGCAGCGGATTTTTTCCGAGGCGTTCTATTAAATCTCTGCCCCAGCCCCTTTTTATAAAACGGTGTATGTTCAATAAAGTAAAATTCGGCATAGACAAGTCTCTTCTCGGATAATAACTCATAATTTTTTGAAACCTGTCCAAAACAGAAAATAAAATATCTCCAAAAATTGGTATTCTTTTGAATCTGGAGATAAATTCGTACAGCACTCGGCTTTGAGCCCAAAACTTTTTATCCTTTTTGGGAATGCCTCCATAGTTGTTGGCATTTATTACTTTCCCGCCGAAAGCAAAATCGCGCAAAGGATATGCTGTGCGCTGATGCCCATAGCCCATGTCGGCTGCAATAACCCAGGCCTTTTTTTTATTA
Organism: Candidatus Staskawiczbacteria bacterium; assembly: GCA_026395195.1. Lineage (GTDB taxonomy): Bacteria > Patescibacteriota > Minisyncoccia > Minisyncoccales > Staskawiczbacteraceae > XYD1-FULL-39-28. The sequence goes on along the minus strand of JAPLZD010000030.1, from coordinate 6,565 downwards.
TCATTTACCATATTTTATCATTATACATCATCTATTGATTTTTTTTAATATAAGGCTATTTTTTTGCGTAAATAGCGAACTGTAAAACTTAACACTAAATATGAGACAAAAAGCCATGCCCAATGAACATTTTCAATTGTTTTGAAAGCCCAAGGCTTCGAGAAAAAATTGACAACTCCAATAAAATAAACCAGCAACAAATAAGCTGGAATAGACAAAATCCACCCCAAATAGTTAAAAACAATCCCGGCTAAAGCGGATAAAAATCCAAAAATCATCAAAAGGTCTGCGATTGGAAGAAGCAAAATATTGGCGATTGGCGAAACAAAAGAGATATTTCCGAAATTATAAATTATCACAGGCAAAGTAAAAATTTGAGCTGCCAGGGTTGCAGAAAACATCATCAAAATTTTATCATATTTTTCAATAATTTCTTTTTTAAAAAATCCTTCAAGTAAAATCTTAAAAAAGAACCTGATTGTAGGCTCCAAATAAATTAGCGCCAAAACCGCCATAAATGAAAGCTGAAAACCAACATCGTAAAATAACAATAGCGGATTTTGCAAAAGCATTAAGGCCGCGGCTAGAACAATAATTCTCGAACTAGAATTCTGCCTACCTAATTTTTGGCCAAACAGAAAAATAATTCCCATAATTCCCGCTCTTACCCCAGAAGCCGGCAAACCAACTAAAATAATATAAAAACATATCAAAACAACGGAAAAATAAAAAGCTTGGCCTCTTTTTAAACCAACAAAAATCAGCAGGGACATTAAAATAGCAGTTATAATTACTACGTGCGTGCCAGAAACCGCAATTATGTGGCTCACACCTGTAACGCTTAACTTTTGTTTCAAATCCTGCGGTATGGCAGTCTTATCGCCCAAAACCATACCCTGTATAATAAAAAGCTGGGGCGGAGAAAAACTTTTTTGGAGGCTCTGCCTTAGCTTGCCTTTAAGCCCCAGAACTCCGGAATACGCTGCTTGGATAACATTTGGTTTTGCTTTACCGGCAACCTCAACCCTTGCAAAATTCATAACGGAATAAATCCCGTCTTTTTGCAAATAATTTTTATAATTAAAATTATCTGTAACGCTTGGAGTTTCTAATTTCCCTGTAAGCTTAACTTTGCCTAAATATTTATATTCGGGGTATCTTTGCGTTGTCACTAAAATTATGCTGTCACCCACCTTTACATCTAATTTTTGAGAGGTATCCCTTACATCCGGCTCGTCTGAAATTAGGCCGGTCAAAACAACTTCTCCTTTTCCATTTAATTTGCTCAATTTGTCATTTGCAATATTAAATTCAGAAATCTGAAATCGTAAAATCCCAACAATTAAAAATAGCAAGCAAAAACCGGCAATAATCAAAACATCTTTTTTAAAAAACAAAAATATAAAAATTAATAAAACTCCGATCAATAAAAATCCCCAAATAAAAATTTGGGGGATTTTATAAACTGATTCTAAAAATATTCCTAAAACAAAGGAAATACAAAGAAAAAATAATATCTTAGACGGACTCATCTAAGTTGGCAAAGTTTAAAATGCGGGGAAATTTCTTTTACAACCTCTTCTAAAAATTTGGTTTCGAACGGCTTTATTTTTTCAAATTCCGGGTCAATTGTTTTTTCCGGCCTAAAATTCTGCAAATAATATTTTACATTTGGTCCTCCAATCCACTGAGCTATTTTTTGAAAATCTTCTTTAGTGTGAATTGTGTTTACAGCTGTGGTGCGGAATTCCCAGTCAACATTTCCTTGTTTTAAAAATCCGGCGCTTTCCTTTATATCTTCCATTTTTATGCCCTCTTGCATTATGTTTTTATAAATTTCGCTGTCCGGGGAGGTTTTAATATCCATGGCCACATAATCAATCAATTTTGTATCAACCAAGTCTTTTAAAATTTGGGGATTAGACCCATTTGTATCCAATTTTATCGCAAACCCTAAATTTTTAATTTTTGCCAAAAACTGCGGTAAATCTTTATTTATTGTCGGCTCTCCCCCGCAAACTACCACTCCTTCCAGCAGACCCTGCCTTTCCCTTAAAAAATCAAAAAATTCTTTTTCAGAAAATCTGGGCTGATTTACAATTTTCAATGGCAAAACCAGTTCTGAAGAATAGCACCAATTGCACCTAAAATTGCACCCGGCCAAAAAAACCACGCAGGCAATTTTCCCCGGATAATCTATTAAAGTTGTTTTTTGCAGTCCCGCAATAATCATAAACCCATTCTATCAAAAAACCGCCTCAGAATAAAGCGGTTTTTGTTTTTTTATGCTATTGCTTTTTCTTCAACCTTTTCTAAGACTTCTTTTGCTGTCTCAATCGGCATAACAAATTCCTTTCGCTCGTGGTACTCTTCCTGTTTTCCTTTATGCCATTGCTGAACAGGTCTGATGTAGCCGACTACTCTTGAATAAACTTCGCAGGGCTGTTTTATAGTGCACTGAGGGCATTCAAAATGTTCGCCCGATAAATATCCGTGTGTCGGACAAATTGAAAACGTTGGAGTCAAAGTAATGTACGGCAAGCTGTATTTTTCAAAAATCTTTTTAATTAAATTTTTTGCCATATTAGGATCGGAAATTTTTTCGCCCAAAAATATGTGCAGAACAGTTCCGCCAGTGTATTTTGTCTGCAAGTCATTTTGCAAATCCAAAGCTTCAAAAATATCATCGGTAAAACCAACCGGCAATTGTGTTGAGTTGGTATAATAGGGGGCTTCTTTGGTGCCGGCCGTGATAATATCGGGGTATTTGTCTATGTCGGCTTTTGCCTGCCTATAGCTTGTGCCTTCCCCCGGAGTTGCTTCCAGATTATACAAGTTTCCGGTTTCTTCCTGAAATTTTATCATTTTATCTCTCATAAAATCCAAAATTTCAATTGCAAATTTTCTGCCTTTTACAGTTGTGATGTCTTCTTCTAAAAAATTAAGTAAAGACTCATTCATTCCTATAATTCCAATTGTTGAAAAATGATTTCCAAAATAGGTGTTTCTCATTTTTTTCATTTCCTCCAAGTAATGCCTGGAATAAGGATAAAGCCCTTTTTCCATAAAATTATCGAGTGCTTTTCTTTTAATCTCCAAGCTTTCTTTTGCTAATTCCATCAAGCGACCCAATCTTTCAAAAAACTCTGTTTTAGTTTTTGACAAATATCCTATTCTTGGTAAATTTATCGTGACTACGCCAATGCTTCCTGTTTTTGGAGAAGAACCAAATAATCCTCCTCCTCTTTTATAAAGTTCTCGATTATCCAGCCTTAATCGGCAGCACATACTTCGCGCATCATCCGGGCTCATATCGGAATGGATGAAATTTGAAAAATAATTAATTCCGTATTTTGCCGTTGCTTCCCACAGTGCTGCTAAGTTTGGATTGTCCCATTCAAAATCTTTTGTAATCGAAACTGTCGGAATTGGAAAAGTAAATGGCCTGCCCGAAGCGTCTCCTTCCATTAAGCCTTCATAAAAAGCTTTAATAAACATATCCATTTCAGGCTGAAAATCTCCATAAGTTTCGTTCTGCGGCTCTCCTCCAATAATTACCGGCTGTTTTGCCAGATATGACGCGGGTTTAATGTCTAAAGAAACATTTAAAAACGGGGTCTGAAAACCGACTCTGGTGGGCACCATGCAGTTAAATAAAAATTCCTGCACTATTTGTTTCACTTGTTTGTAGTCTAAATGATCATATCTAATAAATGGAGCTAAAAGAGTGTCGAAATTTGAAATTGCATTAGCTCCGGCTGTTTCGCCCTGCAGGGTGAACAAAACATTCACCAGCTGGCCCATGGCGGTTCTAAGATGTTTTGGAGGCTTGCATTCTATTTTTCCTGGAACTCCGCCAAATCCCCTTACCAAAAAATCATACAAATCCCAGCCGGCGCAATAAGGAGCCAATAACTGCAAGTCATGAATATGGAAATCTTCATTTGCCCCGGCGTCTCTAATCTCTTTTGGATAAATTTTATTTAACCAATATTTTTTTGATATGTAAGAACCAACATACTCATTTAATCCCTGCAAAGAAAAAGTCATGTTGGCGTTTTCTTTTACCTGCCAGTCAATTTCTTTTAAATAGCTGTCAACTTTTTCTGAAGAATCATCGGTGGCTTTTGAAGCTTCTCTAATTGCTCTTCTCTGCTCTCTATACAAAATGTATGCTTTGGCTGTTTCAACTAAATCTTCCAAAATTAAAGCTTCTTCAACAATATCCTGAATTTGCTCAATTGTCGGAACTTCTCCCTTTTTAAATCTGCGGTTTAATAAAGCAACAACCTTGTCAGAAACTTTTTTGGAGACAACTCCGTCTCCCTGATTTGTAGCAACAACTGCTTTGTGGATTGCGTTTTCAATTTTTTCTTGCTCAAAAGAAACGACTCTTCCGTCTCTTTTTTGCACTCTTTCTATATGATTTTCTCCGCCAGCGGGCAGATCTTTTATTTTGGCTTCCATAAAAATTTGGGATAAAAAAATGCCTCTCGGCTTTAACTATTTTTAATGTCGATTACTACATTTTACCTTACCCAAAGGCCGTGTCAAATCCACTTTCAACACTAAATCTGTGGATAATTACAATTGCCGCGGTTTTTGAGGAATATCCTAAAACTTTGTAGCAATTACAGTAACTTTCAATTCACCTTTTTTTAAGTTGTTGTCCTTCACCGCCCCAAAAATTATTTGCGCCCTTGAATCAACGTTCCTTGTAACAATTTTTGCAACCAGTTGTATTTCGTTCAAAGTCACGTCTGCCCCAGATACATTGAATAAAACTCCTTTCGATCCGTGAATAGAAAAATCAAGCAAGGGAGAATTAATTGCCTGTTCGGCCGCATTAATGGCCCGGTCTGGCCCGGATGATTTGCCGGTTCCAAATAAAGCCTGCCCGGAATTTTTCATAATCGACAACACAGAAGCAAAATCAATGTTTATAATGCCCGGAACTAAAATCAAATCAGTGATGCCCCGCACTGCTTGTCCCAAAATTTCATCGCAAATTGAAAAAGCGTTCGAAACAGTTGTTTTTTCATCAATTATTTTCAAAAGTTTGTCATTGGAAATAACTAAAAGCGAATCAACTTTATCTTTTAAATTTTTAAGGGCAGTTTCAGCAGCCTTTTTTCTCTGCTCGCCTTCAAAAGAAAAGGGAGACGTAACCACTGCTATAGTTAAAATGCCCAGACCATTTTTTGAAATCTCAGCAATAATTGGAGAAGCTCCAGATCCTGTTCCTCCGCCAAGCCCACAAGTCACGAAAACCATATCAGATCCTTTCAAATTTTCCTCTATTTCTTTTTTGTTTTCTTCCGCCGCTTTTCTGCCAAGGTCTAAATCCATTCCGGTCCCCAGACCATGCGTTATATTTTTTCCTATCAATATTTTTTTATCCGCTCTGCAAAAATGCAATGCCTGAGCATCCGTGTTAATTGCCAACAATTCGACGCCGGCAAAATTAGATTTTGCCATGCGTGAAATAGTGTTAGACCCCGACCCCCCTACTCCTATGACCTTAATTTGCGGATTCATACTTTTATGCGCTAAGGCATAAAAGCTCTAAAAAGTTTTCTAAATCCCGAGCTCCAGCCCTTAGCAACTCCCAGTATACCTTCTTCATTATCAAAATCAACCCCTCCAAGAGCCAGCCCGGCAACAGTAGCCAGGGCCGGATCGTCCTGAATTCCCGTTATATGTTTTGGCACGCCTATTTCACATGCCAATTTCAAAGTTTCTTTTGTAAGCTCTTTTATTTTAGGCATTTTAGCTCCCCCGCCAGTAAGCACTACTCCTCCGGGCAATAATTCCTGTCTGCCAATTTTTTTAAGTTCCTTTTGAATCAAATCCAATATTTCGGAAACGCGGGGCTCAATGATATCAACTAAATTTTTCTTTGTAAAATTGAGCGATGAAGATTTATCAAAAACTTCTATCTTTCTCTTTGCCTGATCAGATTTTTCCTTTTCTGACTTTGCAAATATGCAAACGCCGTGCTGTTTTTTAATTGATTCTGCAATTGCGACTTCCGTTTTCAACCCAATAGCAATATCGTTTGTAATATTAGCCGAGCCAATTGGAAAAACTGCCAAATGTATTAAATCTCCCTCCTCAAAAACTGCCAGAGATGTTGTAGCGGCCCCTATATCAACTAAAGCAACTCCCAGCTCTTTTTGCTGGGGAGTTAAAACAGCACGCGCAGCAGCCAAAGGAGATGGAACAACATCATTAATCTGAATTTTTGAATTAATGACTGCATTAGTAAGGTTTGTAAAATAAGGAGAAAAAACGCATAACAATAAAACTTTGGCCTCCAGCCTTACCCCAGTCAAATCCAGCGGTTGTTTTATTCCTTTCTGGTCATCAATAATAAATTCTTTTGGAAAAACATCTAAAACTTCTTCATTGGACGGAATATTTATAGCTCTTGTCGCCAGCAAAACTCTTTCAACATCTTCTTTAGAAATTCTTTGATCGGCCCGCGAAACAGAGATTATGCCGTCGGAAGGCGTCACATAAAGGTGGCTTCCTCCTATATTAACAAAAACAGATTTTATTTTTT
>JAPLZD010000052.1 GCA_026395195.1 Candidatus Staskawiczbacteria bacterium | reverse complement strand
TCTTTTGTGAACTCTCATCTCAAACTGCTCTCTGGCGTTCTTATGTATAAAGCTTGACCTGTTTACCGTGTATTTTAGTATCTCTGTTGGCAAAGGAATTGGCCCTACAACTTCAGCGCCGTACCTGTTGGCAATGTCAATTATCTGACGGGCTGAATTATCAATTATTTTATGGTCGTAAGCGCGCAATTTAATGCGGAGCTTCTGGCCCAAAACCTGGCTTTCTGCTTTTACGGGTTTTTTTACCGCGGTTGCGCGGACAGGTTTTTTTCTGGTGGCAGTTGTAGATGCTTTCTTTGCTGGCATTTTATTTAATGATCTTTGTTACAACTCCGGCTCCCACTGTTTTTCCACCCTCTCTAATGGCAAAACCCTGCTTTTCTTCCAAGGCTACAGGAGCAATTAATTTAATCTTCAAGTTTGCAGTGTCTCCAGGCATTACCATTTCGGTTCCTTCCGGCAAAGTTACGTCACCGGTAATATCAGATGTTCGAATATATAATTGAGGTTTATATCCTGTGAAAAATGGCGTATGCCTTCCGCCTTCATCTTTTGACAAAACATAGACTTCTCCATCAAATTCTGTGTGAGGAGTAATTGAACCGGGCTTGCAAATAACTTGTCCTCTTTCAACATCTTCTTTTTTCAAACCTCTCAAAAGCAAGCCAACGTTGTCTCCGGCTCTTCCTTCGTCTAATGATTTCTGGAACATTTCAACCGAAACAATTACTGTTTTTTGAGTTGGCCTCATTCCAATAATTTCAACTTCCTCGTTTGGCTTGATAACTCCTCTTTCAATTCTTCCGGTAGCAACTGTTCCCCTGCCTTCAATTGAGAAAACGTCTTCAATGGCCATGGCAAAAGGCTTATCCAATTCTCTTTTTGGCTCGGGAATGTAATTGTCGCAGGCATCAAGCAATTCAATAATTGGCTTTACTTTTGGATCATCCAATGAGGTTGCTTTTAATGCCTCTGTGGCAGAACCTCTTATAATAGGAATTTCATCTCCAGGGTATTTGTTTTTCTTCAATAATTCCCTGACTTCCGATTCAACCAAATCCAAAATTTCCGGGTCATCAACCATGTCGCACTTATTCATAAACACAACTAAACTTGGCAAACCAACCTGGTGAGCCAAAAGAATGTGTTCTTTTGTCTGGGGCATTGGGCCGTCTGGAGCAGAAACAAGCAAAATTCCTCCGTCCATTTGGGCAGCTCCTGTAATCATGTTCTTAATGTAGTCGGCGTGTCCGGGGCAGTCAATCAAGGCATAGTGCCTTTTTGGAGTTTCGCACTCTAAGTGAGTAATTGAAATAGTCACCCCTCTGGCTTTTTCTTCAGGAGAAGCGTCAATCTGGTCAACGTTCTTATCTGAATGCTTAAAACCGCGCAATCCTGAAACTTTCATGATTGCAGCTGACAATGTGGTTTTTCCATGGTCAACGTGGCCGATGGTACCAATGTTTACGTGAGGTTTTGTCCTCTCAAATTTTTCTGTTGCCATATTTGCGAATTTTTAATTTGAAATTTTTAATTTTTAATACATTTGTATTTCAAATTTTAAATTTCAAATTTTAAATTTTTTTATGTATTTATTATCTTATTATATTATTTTACAATAGTCAAGTGTTATTATCGCAACGTTGACTTTTTCAGTAATTTGATTATACTATACTATGTATTCTTTGACAATCCCAAATGATTCAGACAGGTCTGTATCATTCCCCCTAAACAGGAGAAACGCCGTGGAAAAGATTGAGGCCGTTAGGCATCTTGCGTTTGCGAATAGTTTAGACGATAGAACAAAGGTTGGTGGAATCCAACAAATCCTTGAAGCTCCGGCGAATTGCGTCGAAGAGACTTTAAAGGCCGTCTGGCAAGGCTATCTGGCACAACGGGAAATTCCCGAACCGCCGGCCAAAAAAGAAATTTTGCGGCCGCTCGGTCTGCCCGAAGAACTGCAAGACGACAAATAACTTCAACCAATTCCCCGAAAGGAGAAACGCTATGAAAGGGAGAATAATAAAAAGATACAAGTCGCAAGAAGAGCTTTCGGCCGCCATTAAGGAATTTGAGCTTCAGGGCTGCCAGCTTGATTCAATCGTGGCTTTCTTGAAACAAAAACCCGAACCGCCGGCCGAGCAAGCGCTGACACCCGAAGACCGCGAAGAACTCCGAATGGTTCTGGAATCACAAACAAGCCCTCTAATCCATCCGGTGTAGTCCATCCTTGATGACTTTATCGTTGTCAGGGATTTTTTTTAAAAAATTACTTTCTTTTTCCCTCAATAATTTCCTGAGCGACGTTGGCTGGCACCTGCTGATAGCTGTCAAATTCCATGGTTGAACTTGCTCTGCCTTCTGTCAAAGACCTTAATGCTGTTACATATCCAAATGTTTCCGACAATGGAACAAGCGCGTCAATTATTTTCATTCCCACTCTTTCAGAAGTTTCTTTAATTTGTCCCCTTCTTGAGTTTACGTCAGAAATAACCTGTCCAAAAAAATCTTCGGGGGTGACAATTTCCATTTTCATAATTGGCTCTAAAATACAAGGTTTTGCGGCTTTGGCTGCTTTTTGAAAAGCCATGGAGCCCGCAATTTTAAAAGCAAATTCCGAGGAGTCAACTTCGTGGTAACTTCCATCATAAAGCGTAACTTCAATGTCAACCATTGGATAACCGGCTACAACTCCTTTGTCCATGGCTTCCACAACCCCTTTTTCAACCGGCTTGATAAATTCTTTTGGAATTGCGCCTCCCTTAATTTCATCAACAAATTCAAAGCCCTGTCCCCTTTCTTTAGGCTTAACCGTAAGCAAAACATGACCGTATTGGCCTTTTCCGCCCGATTGCCTGACATATTTTTCTTCTCCATTGGCTTCGGTTGTAATTGTTTCCTTGTAAGCAACCTGAGGCCTGCCATAATTGGCTTCCACATTGAATTCTCTTCTCAATCTGTCGGCAATAATATCTAAGTGCAGTTCTCCCATGCCGGAAATAATTGTTTCTCCGGTTTCTATGTCTTCTTTAATCCTAAAAGTCGGGTCTTCTTGAGTAAGTTTCCTTATAGACATTATAAGTTTTTCCTGGTCAGATTTGGTTTTCGGTTCCACACGAATTCCAATAACCGGCTCCGGGAACACAATTTTTTCCAAAATTACCGGGTGTTCTTTGTCGCACAATGTGTTTCCTGTGCTTGTGTTTTTCAGGCCAACTGTTGCTCCAATTTCGCCTGCATAAATAACATCTAACTCCTGCCTTTCGTCAGCATGCATTCTCAAAATTCTGGCAATTCTTTCCTGCTCGCCGGTGTTTGCATTCAAAACATAACTGCCTTTTTGCAAAACTCCTGAATAAACTCTAAAAAAAGTTAACGTGCCAACATAGGGGTCTGTTGCAATTTTAAAAACCAAGGCGCTAAACGGTTCGTCATCTGATGCTTTTTTTTCTATTACAGCTCCTGTTTTAGGATCAGTTCCTTTTTGCGCAGGCACATCTAAAGGACTTGGCAATAATTCAACAACTGCGTCTAAAATTGGCTGCACTCCTTTGTTTTTTAAAGCACTTCCGCAAAAAACAGGAACTAATTTATAAGCTAAAACCGATTTTCTCAAAACATTTTTAATTTCATCAGCAGAAATTTCTTTTCCCTCCAAAAACTTTTCTGTTAAAGTGTTGTCTTCTCCGGCAATTTTTTCCAACATTTTATGATGCCAGGTTTGAGCTTCATCTTTCCATTCTTCGGGAATTTCTTTTTCAACAACTTCAATTCCCTTGTCGCCCTCAAAATAAAGGGCTTTCATTTTAATTAAGTCCACAACTCCTTTCAAATTTTCTTCCAAACCCATGGGAATGGCAACCGCAACTGCATTTGGAGTTAATTTTTTTAAAATTGAGTTAAAGCTTTTTTCAAAACTGGCTCCCATTCTGTCTAATTTGTTTATAAAGCAAACCCTCGGCACCATATATTTATCAGCCTGGCGCCAAACTGTTTCGCTTTGTGGTTCAACTCCGGCAACTCCGTCAAAAACCACCACAGCCCCGTCTAGCACTCTAAGCGACCTCTGAACTTCTGCAGTGAAATCTATATGTCCGGGAGTGTCAATTAAGTTTATCTGGTGATTTCTCCAATACATTGTTGTGGCGGCCGAAGTAATGGTAATTCCCCTTTCTCTTTCCTGAACCATCCAATCCATAACCGTGTCGCCTTCGTGAACTTCTCCAATTTTATGGGAAACTCCGGTATAAAACAAAAGACGCTCGGAAAATGTAGTTTTTCCTGCATCAATATGCGCAATAACTCCAATATTTCTTAATGTTTCTAACGGATGTTGCCTAGCCATAAATTATCTTGCAAAGTGGGCGAAGGCTTTGTTGGCTTCGGCCATGCGGTGCATATCGTTTTTCTTTTTTAATGCGCTGCCTTGGTTATTTGTGGCGTCAATTAATTCTGCAGCCAATTTTTCTGCCATTGGTTTTCCTTTTTTTGCCCTTGCTCCATCTATTATCCATCTAAAGGCTAATGCTAACCTGCGCTCGCCGCGCACTTCCATAGGAACCTGGTAAGTTGCTCCTCCAATTCTTTTTGGTTTTACTTCCAAAATTGGCGAGGCATTTTCAATTGCCAATTTAAAAACTTCCAAGGGTTCTTTTTTGGTTTGCGCTTTTATAATATCAAAAGCCTGGTACACAATTTTTTGCGCAGTTGATTTTTTGCCGTCAGACATTACTTTGTTTACAAATCTTGCAACTTGCTCGTCATTGTAAGCTCTGTCTGGGGCAACTTTGTGTTTTTTATAAGCTCGTCTCATAGTTATGCTTTAGCTTTTTTAGTTCCGTATTTGCTTCTTTCCTGTTTTCTATTCTCAACTCCGGCAGTATCCAAAATTCCCCTGACAATGTGATATCTTACTCCCGGCAAGTCCTTAACCCTTCCGCCCCTGATTAAAACAATTGAGTGCTCCTGCAAATTGTGGCCTTCACCCGGAATATATGCAGTAACTTCCATTCCATTTGACAATTTCACTCTGGCAACTTTTCTCAAAGCCGAGTTTGGCTTTTTAGGAGTTTGGGTAAAAACTTTCACGCACACTCCCCTTTTAAATGGAGAAGAATAATATGACGGCCTGTTTCTCAGCACATTAAAACCGCGCTGCAAAGCAACGGTCTTTTTTCTTTTCTTCTGGGACCTTCTGTTTTTCTTTATTAATTGATGTATCGTTGGCATATAACAGATAGTTTAACAAATTATTTCTATTAAGTCAATAACTGCCCGGTTATTAAATGGAAAATAAATCCCGTGATATCGGCCCACAACCAGCCGACAAATAAAATCAAGAAAATTAGGATGACAATGCCGTATTGTTTTAGAAACATTTTGACATTTTCGGCGCCTCTCGGCAAAAAACTAAAAAGTATCCACGAACCGTCTAAGGGCGGGACCGGTATAAGGTTGAATATGGCCAGCCATATATTTATTGCCACTATATATGTAAGGGCTATTTGCACGCCAGGATTTGCCAAAATAACAGCATTAGGCATAAACCTTAATATTAATCCAAAAAATATTGCCAGCAAAAGGTTTGAGGCGGGGCCGGCAAAAGAAACCTTTAATTCCCCGTATTTTTGATCTTTAAAATTGTAAGGGTTTATTGGCACCGGTTTTGCATAACCGAATAAAATCGGGCTTCCTGAAAGAAACAGAAGAGCCGGCAATATAATGGAACCAAAAAAATCTAAATGGCTTAAAGGATTTAAAGTTAGTCTTCCGGCATATTTGGCTGTGGGGTCGCCCAACGAATAGGCAACATAACCATGAGCTAATTCGTGAGCTATTACCGAGAAAAGCAGAATGATCAGAGAAAAAATTGTTATAACTGCTGTTGAAATCATGTTCTATTATAATATCATGTATTGCAAAAAAGAAAAGATAATGTTAATATAATTTATATAAATTTAAAAATATGGCAGAAAAAGTTTGTACAATCTGCGGGAAAAAATCCGCAATGGGAGTTACTCTTGTAAAATTGAGAGGAAAATACAACCCAACATCAAAAGTCAGAAAATACCCAAATTTACAATGGGTTAAGCTGCCAACCGGCAAGCGCGTTTTGGCTTGCGCCAAGTGCATAAAGCGCATGGCAAAAATATAGAGAAGCGAGCCAACAAATTTTTTCGAGGCGAAGGGACCCGGGAACACGGGCTGAGCCGCAGAATAAATTCTGTTGGCGTGCGATCCGGGCTGGTGTATGCCGGTAGTACGCGTCCATGGGGTGGATGTAGACTGGGTTCAATTCCCAGCAGCCCGACAGCCGTAAAAAAAACCCGCCTAAGCGGGTTTTTTGTTTGCAAAATTAATAAACAATTTTATCGGCAAATGCGCTTAATATAATCAGCACATTCTGCTGGGCCTCTGTTTCTGTTTTGCTTGTTAAAAAATTTCTCCAATCAGCCAATAGCTCAATGTCGTTAACAGCGGCAACCGCTGTTTCCAATTTTAACCTGTCTTCATAGGAAACTTCTCCCTGCATTTTTAAAACTTTTTCCACAAAAAGCTTGTCGAAAGCTATAATTTTGGCATTTATCCGGCTTTTGTCAGAAAACTTTTGCAATTGCTGCTGCGCTAAATAATATTGTAAGCCTAAAAATACGACTGCAGCCGACAATACAAAAATAATTAAAATATAAATTGTCTTATTCATAATCCTATTACATGTTATCTTATTAATCTCCAGTTTCCTTTTAATGCTTCGGGAGCAGTTTCCGGGACAGTTGTTAATTTATCGGGCGTTTTTTGAAAAGGCGAAGAAAGCCCTGCTGTAAAAAAGTTTAAAAAATTATTAAGGAGAGAAGTGGTTTTTGGCCCCGATGCCACAATTATTCGGGCGGTTGTTGTACTTTCACTAATAGCAGAATCATTGGCCAGCACCTGGAAGGCATATTCTCCCGGAGGCAATTTTCCCAAATTAACCACCCACCTGCCGCTGCTATCAGCCGATGTCGAACCCATTTGTTGGTTGTAAAATATTATTATTTCACAATTCTTTTTAGCTGTTCCCGACACAACAACATCTTCATTATAACCGTATTCGCTTTTAATTCCGGTTATTTTCAAATTTTGGCTGCTGACTTTTGACGCAAAAGAAAAAATAAATGCAAGAAGCAAAAATAAAACAATGCCGAAAATTAAAATTTTGTATATTGTTTTCATCATATATTTATTGATTGTTTACTTTTATTGGCAAAAGATTCCATTCACCTTTTAAAACTTCCGGCGCTTCTTTTGGAATTATAATAAAAGAAGACGAAGGCGCTGATTTTTTAGAAAAAAATAAATTTATTAAAGATCTGATCTTATTATTTTGATTAGCGGGCTCCTGCCTGCCGGCAGGCAGGGGTTTTTCCTGTTGTTCTTTAACTTCCACAGAAACTGTCAACGTTTTGGTATCGCCTGCGCTATTTTTTGCAATTAGCAAAATTGAATGGTTTCCAACAGACATTTTCCCTAAATTGGCTTCCCATTTTCCGCTGCTACCAACAATTATCATACCATATTTATCGTCCCAAGAAAAAATAATTTCTGCTTCGGGAGTGGAAATGCCGGATAAAATTACATTTTTGTCTAGCGCAGAAGAAATATACGCTGAATTTACAGTCAAAACTAATGGTTTGGGCTGCACATAACCTCCGCTTGTGCCTCCGCTACAACTGCCACAATCTTGCGAGCAAACGCTGCATGTTTCAGTGCCGTTGCATGTTCCATCGCCGCAAGACACCTGCCTCCAATCAGTTGTAACCGGGCACCCGGTACTTGTACAATCAAAATTAACAGTGCCTACAATATCTCCTTCGGCTGTGCCGGTAAATTGTCCCGAACTGTTTATTGTTACTCCGCTAAAATCTATCCAGCCGGTGTTTTCACCCCAGGCAGAACCGGAAAGAACTCTTTGCGCAGCCAAAATTTATCCAGCCGGCATTTTCAGCCCATGCATATTTATTGCTTGCATCAATTACTCCGTTTGTTACGCTTGCAATTGCAAACCCTGCTGTAAAAAACAGAATAACCGAAAACAATAAAATAACTAAAAGCTTTTTCATTAAAAAATAATTAAAATTTAAGAAAATTGTTGAATAGGGACAGAATACTTGCGGCAAAAGCCCCAAGAGTTTGCACGCTGCGCGACAAGCCGGCTGCTGTGTTTTCGAAAATTTGTGAAGACGAAAGCTGTTTTACAGGGTTGACAAATAGCCACTTGGCAAAATTAAATATTCCGCTTGTTAAACTGGATGCTGCTTGTTGAATTAAGTCGCTCACTCCAGGTGCGGGATTTTCTGCTGGTGGCTGTTCTTCCGGCACTGGAGCTGGTTGCGGAGCTACTATTACATTAACTGTGGCTGTAAGGTTTTGAGTGTTGGCGATTCCTGAAGTTGTTGTTGGCGTTCCGGAAAATACATAGGTTTCCGGAGTGTTAGCATCAAATGCCGGAGTTCCTGAATCCCAAACTACATCAGGATTTGCCGCAATTCCGCCAGAAAGCGTTGCTGATACTGTTGCAGGAAGCGTTGGCAAAGAGCCATAGGCAACATTAACGTCTAAAATTGAAGCTATTGAGGCAATGTCTAACGATTGCACCTCCTCAGCTGCTTGTTGGGCGGCCGCAGCTGTTCTTTGCGCAGCCTGAGCGGCTGCTTGAGTTGCTTGTTGCGAAACGGCGTTTTGCGCCTGCTGGGCTGCCGACGTTTCTGGAGTTATTACAGGAGCTGCAACAGGAGTTGTGTTAGATATTGAAATAGTACTGCACTCGCCCTTCGCTTTCTGCCACTCGCCATTTTCTATCCAAGTGCAATAAATATCACCTGTTGCCTTATCAACCATTTCTATTTTATCCATTCTGGCAGTTTTAGTGGTAAATTTTTCCGTTGCCAAAGTTGCAATGCTTGTCACTCCATCTTTAATAGAAATTCCCAAAGAAGTTAACACATTTGTTACCTTGCCTAACAAGGTTTCTGTTGAAACTCCTGCGACTGAACCTGTACCGGAAACTCCGCTTGCGCTCAAAGCTGACAGACTGCCTCCATTTGCCTGAAGCTCGGCAAGCACCGAGCTTAGTTTTGTCCACACGCCGTGGATGGAATTTTCTGAATCGCCTACATTTTTATCTAGCATGCCAATTACAAAATCACCAACCTGCATCTGCTCGCCGGAAATAGGGTCTATTGTTTCAGAACCTGGAATATCAAAGCTGCCATTAGCGTTTATATATTTTTGGGCACCATTTGAGTAAAAATAAAGCCTGTTAGCAGAGCCGTCCAAACCAACCTGTATTGTTCCGTTAGTGGTTGGCAGTGTCGGCGCCGAAGCATTGTCTTTGGTTACAATTCCTCCAGTAAATGTTCCTTTGCCTGTGGTGGTAATACTATTCTTCTGAAAGTTAGCAACCCCGCTGTAGATGTCTAACTGGGTGTAGCCGCCATTGCTCCCATTCAGAGTGCCGTAGGTGGAATCTTGGTTAGAGAAGTTTATTTCGTTCCTATTGCTTGCATACGAATATTGTCCAATGGCAATAGAATAATCCCCAGCCGCTGCGGCGTATTGTCCAATAGCTACGGCAAAATCATACGCTTGGGCAGAATACCCTATCGCCGTGCCATAAGGAGTATTTACCGTAGCACTATATCCTATAGCTATGCTGCCTTCATATCCCGCATAGGCGTATGAACCAAACGCTACAGCATATGTCCCAGCAGTAGCAAATTGTCCACCAACAGCAGTAGCGTCTTGCCCCGATACCGAAGCCCCACGACCTATTCCAAGATTTTCATATACATAGGCATAATAAAATACTGGTCCGCCAAGAGCTGTGTTATTTATTTGTGTTTGATTTGATGAGCCATTCAGAGTCATTATCCCTGTCGCATTTATGGCGTAAACACCATCATCTAAAATTGTCTTACGAGTTGCTGAACCGAATGTTCCTGTGCCTGTGGTGGTAATATTATTTGCCCCAAAGTCTGTCCCCCAACTTAATACTCCTGCAGTAGAACTTAAAAGAGCCTGCGAATTGGCAGTCGCCTTCCCTGCTGAAAACATTTTAATATATCCTGGGATATTAACCGTAGGCGCGGCAACATCAGTCCCAAGGGTTATTCCGCCTGCAGCTGTTGCGGCAAGCGTAGTCCCAGTTATTGCCCCTGCTCCAAGAGTGCCTGTGGTGGTGAAATTCTGCGTGCCCAAATCTACCGCTGTGGCAGCGCCGGTGTATGGAACCGGAGCTGTGACCTTGCAATAAGTGTCGCCGGGGTTGCAGTTGGTTGGGTCAAGAGTATTTCCTGCGGGGTAAGTTGCGTCCACCCCATAGGTTACTGCCAGCACATAAACTCCTGTGCAAAACACACCGGCAAAAATTAGGCCTACAAAAATAGAAAAGAAAACATTGTTGGAACTGAAAACTCTCCTTAGAAAGGGTTTTGGGGGCGGAGGCGGAACTTCTTTGATAATTTTTCTTATCGTAATTTTCTCCATTACAATTGTTTATTTATTTTACCACAAAAAAACGATGTCAACACGCCATTTGCTGGGTTTTCGCTCTGTGGAGCTTAAAGCTTCTTAAATAATAAAAGCAATTTTTGCCAAAAAGATATTTTTGGATTGCCAGCTTTTTCGGGCTGGCTGTCTTCTAAAAAACTTATCTCTGCTTCGGGCGGATTATCAACAAATAACGCATCTGTTTTGCCCGATTGCGAATCAAAAATAATTTCAGAAGTTTCTTCTTTTTTCTTTCTTTTTTTTGCAGCCTTTGGTTTGCTTTTTTTTCTGACGGTTTTTTTTGCTTTTTTCATTTGCGTCTTTTTCATATTGAATAAAATTAATAAATTATTTCTTTGTTGGAGCAGTATTTTCTTCTGCCGGTGTTGATGTTTCACCCATGGAAGAATTTGCCGGTGGAGTTTCTGTTGGCGGAGTTGGCGACTGCAACGCCGGCAATCCTGCCTTTAAGTTTGCTAAAATTTTAGAAATGGTTGTGTCTTTCGGATTTAACTGCTGCACTTTTGTAAACTGCTCTATGGCTTTATCTTTATGGCCTGTTGCGTCATAAACCAAACCCAAAGAATACAAAGCGTTAGAATAGTTTGGATTTAAGGCAACTGATTTTTCCAGTTTTGTCTGGGCCGTTGCAAACTGTTTAGAAAGATAGTTTACATTTCCCTCTTGCATATAAAGATAAGGATTGTTGGGGTCTAACTGCAAGGCAGTGTCGTAAGAACTTAGTGCCCATGTGTCTGCATCGCTTATAA
>JAPLZD010000008.1 GCA_026395195.1 Candidatus Staskawiczbacteria bacterium | reverse complement strand
TTTGACAACCTCCTGATAAAAAGGAAAAATATAGATATTAAACAAAAACTACCAACATCATGAACAATCTCGAGTTATGGCAATCAGTTTTGGCGCAGATGCAGTTCCACATTTCTAAGGCCAACTTTGCTACCTGGTTTCAAAACACTGAAATTATTTCTAGAGATAATGAAAAAATAATAATTTCGGTTCCCAATGCCTTCTCTAAAGAATGGCTGAGCAATAAATATAATAAGTTGATTTTAAAAACCCTGCGCGACTCAGACGACTCCATAAAAGACGTTGAGTTTATAATAAAACCCATCCTTGCAAAAGATATAAGCTCCAGAATATCAGCAGCAAATGAAAAACCAGAAGAAATTCAGTTAAAATTTGATGAATTTAAAATTAATAAAGAAACAAACCTTAACCCGCGATATACATTTTCAAATTTTGTCGTAGGCTCTTTTAATGAATTAGCCCATGCAGCGGCTTTAGCAGTTTCCGATAATCCTGGCTTTACTTATAATCCTTTATTTATTTATGGCGGGACCGGCTTGGGCAAAACTCATTTAATACAAGCAATTGGAAACAAAGTAAGCGATGATTCTAAGAAAAAAAGAGTTAAATATTTCAAGGCAAGCTTAGCCCCAATAGATCTTTTAATTTTAGACGACATACAGTTTATAGCAGGAAAAAACAAAAGCCAGGAAGAGTTTTTTCATGTTTTTAATTCCTTATATGAAAAAAATAAGCAAATTGTTCTTTCCTCAGACAGGCCTCCAAATGCCATAGCAGAATTAGAAGAAAGGCTAAGATCTAGGTTTGAGGGCGGAATGATAGCAGATGTAAGTTTGCCTGATTATGAAACGCGGCTTGTTATTTTAAAAACCAAACTTCAAGAAAAAAATATGGATTTGTCCGAGGAAATTTTAGACTACATAGCCACCAATGTGAAAAAAAATATCAGGGAGCTGGAAGGGGCCCTAAATAAACTGCTGGTTTATAATAAAATAAACCAAACTTTAGATTTAGAGACAGTTAAAAAACTGCTCAAAGGCTTTGTTTTCTCTCCTTTTGATGTGGCAAATTATAAAAAAATCATTGAAACTGTTGCAAAATTCTATAATTTAGATGAAAAAAATCTCTTTGATGTGACGCGGCGCAAGGAAATTGTAAGGCCGAGGCAAGTCGCAATGTTTTTATTGCGAAAAGAGTTAAAATATTCCTTTCCGGCTATCGCCAGAAAGTTTGGAGGGAAAGACCACACAACAGCTATTTATGCTTATAAAAAAATCCTTCAGGAAAATGAGGAAAACAATAAATTAACAGAAGAATTAAACTTGATAAAACAGAGAATATATAGTGGATAAGAAGTACGCGAAAGTGTGTTGGTTTTCATGGTTTTAAAATTTAACAATAAATTACACAGGCCGGCGCACTGCCCCCTCCACATTTTTTCCACTAAAAAATGCAAAAAATAATCAAGCACAAAATATCCTTATTTTTTAAAAAGAAAAAATAAAAAAACAAGCTCCATAATAACAATAAATTAATTTAAATAATTTTATAATAATTACGCAAAAACATGAAAGTAGAAATTTTAAAGGAAAATTTAAAAAATGGGCTAAACATTGTGGAAAAAATAGTCGGGAAAAACCTTTCTTTGCCAATTTTAGATAATGTTTTAATAAACACAGAAGATAGTTTTTTAAGTTTGAGTTCTACAGACCTGGAAACGGCAATAAAGTTATGGATTTTAACAAAAATTATTAAAAAAGGAAAAGTTGTGGTGCCGGCTAAATTTCTCTCAAACTTTGTTTCTTTGCTGCCAAATGAAAAAATAATATTAGAAGAAAAAAAACAGGGAGTCTACGTTGAGTGTAAAAACTTTAAAACTCAAATACAGGGGTTTAACCCCGAAGAGTTTCCTCTGCTTCCGGAGTTTAAAGATTTTGAATTTTTAGAAATTGACAACGAAATGCTATGCCAAGGTTTATCCCAAATTGTTGATATTGCCTCCCCTTCTCAATCAAGGCCGGAAATTTCAGGGGTTTATTTTGTTTTTTCTAAAAATTTAATAAAAATAGTAGCCACCGACAGTTTCAGGCTGGCAGAAAAAAGCATAACTCTTGAGAGCCCAGTTAAAAAGGACGTGTCTTTTATACTGCCGCAAAAACCAGCCAGGGAAATTATTAATATTCTCGGAGGAAAAGGCGGCAAAGTAAAAATATATTTTTCTCCGAATCAGACAATGTTTGAACTCCCTATGAAAGAAGCCCAACACCCTCAGGTGCAAATTATATCCAGATTAATCGAAGGAGAATACCCCAATTATGAAGAAATTATTCCTAAAAAATTTAAAACACACATCATTGTAAAGAGAGATGAATTTTTAAGCCAAGTAAAAACAGCCTCACTTTTTTCCGGGAAAATTAATGAAATAAAAGTTAATGTGTCAGAAAAAGAGGTCCAGGTGTCAGCCCAAGATCCAGACATAGGAGAAAGCCAATCTAATATTCCAGCTAAAATAGAAGGAGAACCGGTAGAAGTTTCTTTTAATCACAAGTTTTTAATAGACGGCCTGCAAAATATTAAAAGTTCAGAAGTTATGTTTGATTTAAGCGGGCGAGAAGGCCCATGTGTATTAAAGCCAGTAGGAGATGCTAGTTATATATATGTCGTAATGCCCATTAAAGCAACATAGCCTACGGGCTATATGTATCTGGGATTCTTCCATTTGCAATAAGCCAATTATTGATTCCAGTTTGCCACATAATATAATGTGGGTCATCTCCCGGATTTGCTGGCGCCGGCCCTAAAGGGTCATTTTTATTTACGTAGTATAAAATAGTATGAGTATCTCCGGAAGAAAGTTGGCCCAATAAAACGGGGCTTCTGTTGGTTATTGGGTCAGGGGCGGTAAAATTTTCAACAGGGTGGGAGCTCAACATTTTTTGC
>JAPLZD010000011.1 GCA_026395195.1 Candidatus Staskawiczbacteria bacterium | reverse complement strand
GCCGAAATTGAAAAAACTTTCGCGTCTCCTTTTACAATGGGTTTTTGTCGCCTGCCTGCCGGCAGGCAGGCACAATGGATTTTAAAATTCCCGTCTAAAAGCAGAAAGTCAGGATTTAATTTTTTTACGGCTTTTTTCATTGCCAGTTTTGTAGCCTCTAAAATATTTATTTTATCTATTACTTTTTCTGAAACAATGCCAATGCCCCACTCAATCTGCGGATGATTTGTCAAAATTTTGTAAAATTTTTCTCTTTGCTTTTTTGAAAGCTTTTTAGAATCACGGACGCCAAAATTTTTATCAAAAATTTTGGCGTTAAAATCTACAACAACAGCAGCTGCCACAACGGGGCCAGCCAAAGGTCCCCGGCCCGCTTCGTCTAATCCTGCAACAACTTTAAATCCTTTTTTCCACAATTTTTTTTCCTCATTTAAATTCGGAAATTTCATAACTTGATTTTAACATCATAAAGGGTAAAATAGTATATTATGCAAAAGTTCACTCACCTGCATGTGCACTCCCACTATTCCCTGCTTGACGGTTTGCCAAAAATCGACGAGCTTTTAGATTATGTGAAAGAACTGGGAATGGATTCTGTTGCCCTCACTGACCATGGGGTAATGTATGGCGCCGTTGAATTTTACAAAAAAGCCCGCGCCCGCGGAATAAAACCGATAATTGGATGCGAAGTTTACACAGCTTTTGAAAAGCACACCGACAAAAGGCCGAACATAGACGCCGCCAGAAACCACTTAATTCTATTGGTAAAAAATGAGCAGGGTTATAAAAACCTGGTGAAACTTGTTTCAATCGCCCACCTTGACGGGTATTATTACAAGCCCCGAATTGACGACGAGCTTTTGGAAAAATACGCCGAAGGTTTGATTGGCTTGTCTGCTTGCATACAAGGAAAAATTCCGCGTTTGCTTTTATCTAATAAGCCAGACGAGGCTGAAGCTTTGGCAAAAAAATATGAAAAATTTTTTGGCAAAGGAAATTTTTATTTAGAAATCCAACACCACGCAAACATTCCCGAACAAATTAGCGCCAACAAAAAATTGGCTGAGCTCTCCCGCAAAACCGGCATTCCTTTGGTCTGCACAAACGACATACACTATTTAAGGAAAGAAGATTCAGAAGCTCAGGATATTTTAATGCTGATAAACACCGGGGCTGATGTCAACGACCCGGAACGGCTGACAATGACGCAGGACGATTTTTCGATGAAAAGCCCGGAGCAAATGACTGAAGAATTTAAAGATTTTCCGGAAGCGCTGGAAAATACGCAAAAAATTACAGAGCAATGCAATTTTAATTTTGAACTTGGAAAAACAAAATTTCCATACTTTCCTGTGCCAAATGAAAAAACTCCGGAACAGTTTTTAACGGAGTTGTGCGAAGAAGGGCTTAAAAAAAGATTTGGCGAAAATATTTCCCGGGAAATCCGCGACAGGATGAATTATGAATTATCCGTAATAAAACAGACCGGTTTTACCGGCTATCTTTTGATTGTGCAGGATTTTGTCAACTGGGCAAAGCAAAAAAGAATTATTGTGGGTCCCGGCCGCGGCTCTGCCGGCGGTTCATTGGTTGCCTATTTAACAAATATCACAAATGTCGACCCGATAAAACACAACTTGCTTTTTGAAAGATTTTTAAATCCTGAAAGAATTTCCATGCCTGATATTGATTTGGATTTTGCCGACCGCCGGCGCGACGAAGTCATAAAATATGTGGCTGAAAAATACGGAAAAGACCACGTAGCTCAAATTATAACTTTCGGGACAATGGCGGCGCGCGCAGTTGTCAGGGATGTCGGCAGGGCTTTGCAATACACATATTCTTACTGCGACCAGCTGGCAAAATTAATTCCAATGGGCATGGATTTGGCGGAAACTTTAGAAAAAGTTGACGAATTCAAAGAAAAATATGAAACCGATGAATTGGCTAAACGTCTGATTGATTTGGGCAAAAAACTTGAAGGTGTTGCCCGCCATGCTTCAACCCATGCCTGCGGAGTTGTGATTTCAGCTGACCCTTTAATTGACACTGTTCCCCTGCAACGGCCTCCCAAAGAAGGCGAAGAAGGAATTATCACCCAATATGAAATGCACGCTATTGATGATTTGGGGCTTTTGAAAATGGACTTTTTGGGATTAAAAAACCTTACTATAATAGAAGATACGTTAGCGCGCATTTATGTTTTGCACAACCAGCTAAAAATTGATTTAGATAAAATTCCTTACGACGACGCAAAAACTTACAAACTTTTGCAGGATGCTTTGACCACTTCTGTTTTTCAGCTTGAATCTGACGGAATGAAAAGATATTTGAAGGAATTGCATCCTACAACTTTTGAAGACATCACTGCCATGGTTGCCTTGTACCGCCCGGGGCCAATGCAATTTATCCCGGATTATATTGAAAGAAAACATGGCAGGCAGAAAATTGAATACTTGCACCCGGCGCTTGAGCCGATTTTAAGAGAAACCCAAGGCCTTTGCATCTACCAGGAACAATTAATGAAAATTGCGCAGCAAGTTGCCGGATTTACTTTGGGCGAAGCCGATGTTTTGAGAAAAGCAATCGGTAAAAAAATTAAAGACCTTTTGGACGCCCAGGAAACAAAATTTGTTGAGGGCGCAATAAAAAATGGCGCTTCAAAAAAAGTTGCCGAAGAATTGTGGCAATGGATTTTGCCCTTTGCTTCTTATGGGTTTAACAAATCACACTCGGCAGCCTACGCCACAATCGCCTACCAGACAGCATATTTAAAGGCTCATTACCCCGTTGAGTTTATGGCAGCGGTTTTGACTTCAGAACGCGCCGATGTTGAAAGAATTGCATTTTTAATTGACGAGTGCAAAAAAATGGACGTTGAAGTTTTGCCTCCGAATATAAATGAAAGTTTGAAAAACTTTACGGTTGTTGAAAATAAAAATCAGATAAGGTTTGGGTTACTGGCAGTTAAAAATGTTGGAGTAAATATAATTGACGCAATTGTTGAAGAAAGAAAAGCCAATGGCAAGTTTATTTCCATCAGCGATTTTATCCACAGAATAAAACACAAGGATTTAAATAAAAAATCAATGGAGGCGTTGATAAAAGCCGGGGCCTTTGACGAATTTGAAGAAAGAAATAAATTGCTGGCTAATTTAGAAAAAATGCTGGAAATTGCGCGCGAAAACAATAAAAACGGGAATTCAAATCAAATGGGCCTTTTTGCAAGTGCTGGAGTAAAAATAAACAGTGAAATAAAGTTAGAACCGGCAACTCCGGCAACAAATTTTGAAAAGCTTGGCTGGGAAAAAGAATTGCTTGGCTTGTATGTAAGCTCGCACCCTTTGTATGACTTCAAAAAACTTTTAGAAAACAAAACTGTTGCCATTTCAAAAATTGACGCAAGTTTTGTAGATAAAAAAATTATCGTTGGCGGATTAGTTTCTTCTGTCAAAAAAATTATCACCAAAAACGGCAAACCAATGCTGTTTATGAAACTGGAAGATTTGACCGGCAAAACAGAAGTTGTGATTTTCCCGAATCTTTTGGAAAGAAATCCGGCTGCCTTGCAGGAAAATAAAATTATTTTTGTGGCAGGCCGCGTTGACGACCGCAATGGCGAAATCAAAATTGTCGCCGACGACGCCCAAGAAATCTTAGTGCCTCGAGAGTCATAATTTTCACAAAAAAAATCCGCGTCAATTTCTCAACGCGGCAAGCAGTCGGTCTGCTCGGTCCTTTTTCATTTGGGTTTTACGCCCCAAAGCTTCATCACAATGAATGCCATCACAAACATTGTGGCACTGCCCGTTAACAGCTGCTCTCCTGTAGGCATTCCCCTTGCAATAGTGAGGGCAACGACAGAAACTGCCGTAATGCCAACGGCGTAAAGCAGAGATTTTCCGATACTCATGTTTTTCCTTTCTGTGGTTTGAGTTAAGTATTCTTGACCAGTCTGATGTTGGTGAATCCGTATTTCTCCCAACGCCCCTCAACAACCCAACCTTTGGTGACCAACGAGGCCACCTGACGGCTGAGCCACTTTTTGTTATTGCTGCCTACATATCTTGGTTTTAACTCGGCCATGGCTTGCTCCCGGGTAAACGAGGAATAAAAAAAAGAACAACTTGTCTTTTGTTTATATCACCTTTCAACATCATTGTCAACTCTTTATAAGCTGAAATAAAGGTGGTAAGATTAGAAAATAAATAAAATTTAAGTATTAAAGCAATGGAAAATATTGAATCTATTCGTCATTCGCTGGCGCATGTTATGGCGCAGGCGGTTTTGGAGTTTTATCCTAAAACAAAATTAGGAATGGGGCCGGCAATTGAAAACGGCTTTTATTACGATTTCGAAATTTTAGGGCTGGAAAATAAAAGAATGACAATTTCAGAAGAAGACTTGGTAAAAATTGAAGAAAAGATGAAAAACCTGATCTCCCAAACCGGCGGACAAAAATTTGTTAAAAAAAATATCACTAAACTGGCTGCCAAAAAATTATTCAAAAACCAGCCGTACAAACTGGAATTGATAAAAGAATTGCCCGGCAAAACTGTTTCTATTTATGCCAATGGAAATTTTACAGACTTATGCAAAGGCCCGCATATTGAAAATACAAAAGAAATTAAGCCAAATACTTTTAAACTGACAAAAATTGCCGGCGCTTATTGGAAAGGAAGTGAAAAAAATAAAATGCTAACCCGCATTTACGGGCTTGCATTTGGCACCGAAAAAGAATTAATGGACTATTTAAAAATGGCTGAAGAAGCTGAAAAAAGAGACCACAGAAAACTCGGGCAAAAACTTGAGTTATTTATGTTCCACGAGACAGCTCCGGGAATGCCCTACTGGCTTCCAAAAGGATTGATAATTTTAAACGAACTGGTTAATTTTTGGAGGCAAGAGCACCAAAAAGAGGGTTATCAGGAAATAAAAAGTCCATTGATAAATAAAAAAGAGCTTTACCAGATTTCCGGGCACTGGGACCATTATAAAGAGAACATGTTCATATCGGAAACTGAAGAAGGAGAAATATATGGTCTAAAACCGATGAACTGCCCCAATGCAATGATCGTCTATCAGTCAAAGACGCACAGCTACAAAGAACTTCCACTTCGGCTTTCAGACACAGATACTTTGCATCGCTTTGAAAAATCAGGAACTTTAAACGGGCTTTTAAGAGTCAGGGAATTTTCACAGGACGATGCGCACATTTTTGTTTCAGAAAATCAAATTGCAGACGAATATGCAAGGATTTTGGAAATTACCAGAAAATTTTATTCTATATTTAATATGGAATATTCTTTTAGGCTGGGAACAAGACCAAAAGATTTTATGGGAGACATAAAAAGCTGGAACAAGGCTGAAGATGAATTAAAAAAGATTTTAGAAAAAAGCGGTAAAAAATATACCGTGGAAAATGGCGATGGCGCTTTTTACGGGCCGAAAATAGATATTTTAATGAAGGATTGTTTAGGTCGCGAATGGCAGATGGGAACTATACAATTGGATTTTCAAATACCTAAAAAATTTAATTTAAAATATATAGACGCCGATGGCAAAACAAAAACTCCAGTTGTAATACACAGAGTAATTTATGGGTCTTTAGAAAGGTTTATGGGAATTTTAACAGAACACTTGGCCGGGGCGTTTCCTGTATGGCTGTCCCCCATTCAGGCTGTTGTAATTCCAATTTCTGAAAAGCATTTTGACTATGCTAAAAAAATCGAGAAAGAGTTAAGGGGTAATAATATCCGCGTAGAAATGAAAAATGAAAATGAAACTTTGGGTAAAAAAATCCGCGAAGCTGAAATGCAAAAAATTCCATATTTGCTGGTTGTTGGAGACAAAGAAATTGAAGCTGGCGCAGTTTCTGTAAGGGAAAGGGGTAAGGGCGACTTGGGCCAAATGCCAACAGACAAATTTTTAGAAAAAATAAGGGAAGAAATAACCGAAAAAAAATAAAGTGGAACTGTCTGAAGCCACAAAAAAATTAATAGGAAAGTACAGCCTGGCGTACAAGCAAGATACTCAAAAACCGGGGGCTGCCACAATACACGTTGATGAAGTTGCTTTAAGAGTAGCTGCTTTTTATGAACAGATAAGAACAATTGTTGATTGGAAAGAAGAACATTTAATGCGCCGGGCCGCAATTATCAGAAAATTAAAAAGAAAATTTTTTGATTTAGAGCTCAATAATTACAAAGGCACGGAGAATGCAGCAGAATCTTTGGTTTTTGAATTAATCAGGGGCGGGCATTTTCCCAACGACAGAATTTATGAATCAAAAATAAAAGATGTCCAAAACATAATTGGAAAATATATTTTCATACTCAAAAATAACCCGGAAAATAAAAAGGGGAAGGCCGGAGTCAGATTTTATAATTGGCTTCTGGAAGTGGCTGCCTGCGAAATTGAAGAGGCCTTAGCCCCGGCAATAAGGGAAATGGCGCTGATAGATTATATGTTTGACTCAATGAGACAAAAAATAAAAGTTTCAGATAAAGTTTATGAAACAGGCCTGCTGAAAAAAGAATATACCTATGTGCAAATTTACATTGCAGTCTGCCAGGCGCTTTTCAAATTAGACAAACCCATTATCAGTTACAATTTAATAAAATACAGATATCCTGAATGGAGCAAAGCTGACCCAAAACTGGTTTCAGAAATTTCTGAGAAAATATTTAAAATATGGCAAAAAATTGAGGAAGATTTGGCCAATCCTCTTTCCCACAAATTTTACAATGTTTGTGAAAAATACGACACACCGTATTTACTGATAGGAGACATTTTGTCCCAAAATAATCCTGAAGAAAGCGGGAAACAAATTGCAGAACCGTCTGTTTTGGAATCTCTTATAAAAGACGCCTACTCAAAAAGATTATCCACGCTAAAAGCCAGAATATCAAGAGCCGCCATATATTCAACAATTTCAATTTTTGTTACAAAAGTTTTGTCCTTGGTGCTTTTAGAGGTTTTGGTTGAAAGGGCTCTGGGAGAAAATATAAATGTAATGGTTTTGGCGGCCGATGTTTTGATACCAACAATTTTAATGTTTTTACTGGTAGCTTTTATAAAGCGGCCCTCCAAAAAAAACCTGAACTTGGTGACAATGGAAACAATGAAGGTTGCCTACAAAAAAGATAATAACGATATTTATGAAATAAAAGTTGGCAGGAAAAAAGGAGTTGTTATAAGAGCTGTGCTGTCTTTTATATATGTGCTCTCAGCGTTTGTCACGTTTGGGGTTTTGTATTATGTATTAAATTCTTTTGGGTTTCCGCTTACATCAATTGTAATTGACGTTGTATTTATTGCCCTAATTTTGTTTGCCGGAACCGCGGTGCAAAAACGCGCCCAGGAGCTTACCATGGAAGAAGAAAAAGAAGATTTTTTAAGCTTCTTATCAGACGTATTCTTCCTGCCAATGCAAGGTTTGGGCCGTTGGATTTCCAACAAATGGAAAAGATACAATGCTTTTACCGCCTTCTTTAATGCCTTAATTGATATGCCTTTTTCAGCCTTTGTTGACATTATCGAAAAATGGCGATATTTCATAAAAGAGCGAAAAGAAGAAATAAGATAAAATGGAGTACTATATAAGTGTTTTTGGATGCCAAATGAACAT
>JAPLZD010000035.1 GCA_026395195.1 Candidatus Staskawiczbacteria bacterium | reverse complement strand
AAAACAGAGAGAGAATTAAAGCGTGAGCCCAGAGGTTTCACAATGATTGTCTCCAAGCAATAAAATGAACAAAACAAAAAAGGCCTTAATCAAAAGGTTTAAAATAACTAAAAATGGCAAGATATTGAGAAGACAGGCCGGGCAGAACCACTACAGATCTAAAAAGTCTGGCGAGTGGAAAAGAAAAAATCGCAAATGGATTCCGCTCTCAAAAACAGAAGCGCAAAAACTTAAAAAATATTTAACAAAATAACATGAGCAGAATTAAACGAGCCGTACAAGCCCGCAAGCACAGAAAAAATGTTTTGAAACATACAAAGGGTTTTAAGTATGGAAGAAAATCTAAATTTAAATTAGCCAAAGAAGCATTACGCCATGCCTGGACTTATGCATATAGAGATAGAAAAGTAAAAAAGAGAACCAACAGAAATTTGTGGAATCTGCAGATAAATGCTTTGGCTCGCGCCAATGGAATTACATACAGCAGATTGATCAACGGATTAAAAAAGAAAAATATAGAATTAGACAGAAAAGTTTTGTCAGAATTAGCCAGAGAATATCCTGAAATTTTTGTAAAAATTGTTGAAGAAGTAAAGGCTTAAATAAAATAAAAAAACCGCTCTCCTCGCTGGGAGCGGTTTTTGCTTGTTACTTTTCCTTGGGCGGTTCAACTGGATATTTGCCAGTAAAACATCCCAAACAAAAGTTCTTTGGCAAAAGGCCAAGCTCCAAAAGCGCTCTCTTGAGCCCTTTCAACGACAGATACCGCAAAGAATCAGCATGCACAATTTTGTCTCGAATTTCCGAGATAGAAAGGCGCGATGCCAACAACTCCTTGCTGGTAGACGTATCAAGGCCAAGGTGGCACCGGCAACAAACGGGCGGAGAACAAATTCTCAAATGCACTTCGCGAGCTTTGCCGTGAACTCGAGTCAAACTGACTGCTGGCCTGGCCACAGACCCCCTGAAAAGAGAGTCTTCAACCAGACAAACGCTCTTGCCAGCCATAACATCGGGCAGTGCCTGAAGTTTTGCCCTTTGTTTTTGGCTGCGGTCAACTTCTCTGGGTTCCATGAAAGTTCGCAAAGAGTAGCGGCTTTTGACAATGCCTTCCCTTTTGGGAATTCCAGACTCGGAAGAAAAACCATCAGCGGCTCCTCTGCCAGAATCGGGGATGGGAACAACAACATCGGCTGAAACCGGATGCTCCTGGGCCGCAATCTCTCCTGTCTTTGCCCTGAAAGCATAGACGCTCCGGCCAAAGTACATTGCGGCCGGATTGGAGAAATAAATTAGCTCGGCAATGCAGAAATTAGAACAAGTCTTTTGCGTCCATTTGAAAGACTTCTCAATGCCGTCGGGACCCAACACAATCACTTCGCCAGGCTCGATTTCCCTAATAAACCTGGCAGACCTCAGGGCTGGAAAGACGCTGCTCTCGGAAGCCAGAATGTAGCTGTCGTTATTACCATTCTTTTTACCGACGCACAAAGGCCTGATGCCGTTCTGGTCTCTGGCACCAATAACTTTGCCCTCGTAGAGAATGACAAGAGAGAAAGCTCCTTTGCCCTCAATCTTTTTTAGCGCCTCTCGGAGAGCCTCCAGAAAATCCTTTTTTTTCGAGGTTGAAAGCAGAGCAACTATAACTTCTGTATCGGATGTTTCCGAGTTGAATTTATAGCCCGCTCGCTTTGCTGCTCCCCTTAATGCGCCAACTCTGACAAGGTTTCCATTATGGCCCAAAGCAAAAGGCCTGCCGTGGAAACTTCCAAGAAGCGGCTGAAACATTTGTGGTTGCTTTGTCTCGCCACCGCGGCCGATAGTTGAATAAAGGGCATGCATTATGCATGAGCGCCCTTTCTTAAACCACTTTTTGCGGTGCTTGTTTCCGAAAACTTCCGCAACCAATCCTTCGTCGCGGTAGCAACACATTTTTCCGCCGTTGAAAACGGCTGATCCGCAAGCCTGTTCACCTCGGTTATTTTCGGCATTAAGCAAAACTCTGGCATCTTCTACCACGTCGTCGTCTCTGCTGACCACTCCGATAATTCCGCACATATCATGTCCTTTCCTTGAATGAGCTTATTCGTCTATTTCAACGAACGATCCGGCTTATTACTATCATAAATTTTGGGAAACGACAAACTCATTCGCCTCCTTCAGCAATAACTTTGAGTTCTTAAATGTTGTTTTTTTAATTGCTTCTTCAATGGGAAGCCATAAAAATCCTTTGTGCTCATGAGAGATTTTAACATCTTTAATTTTTGTTTCGGCGATAAAAAAAACGACCAGCTTAAAAATCCAGGGAGTTTTTCCTGCTCTTCTTTCTGCATCTGAAACGTTTTCTTTGTATTGCCTGAAAAAATATTTAATATATTTTTTAAACCCAGGAATTATTTTTAAATCATTTATTCCAGTTTCCTCAAAAGCCTCCCTTTTGACAGTTTCCTCCTCGGTTTCGCCTTTTTCAATGTGGCCTTTTGGAAACTCCCAGTGCCCGGAAAAATAATGCAAAAGCAAATAGTGCGGCACGCCATTTTCCATTCTATAAATTATTGCTCCGGCTGATTTTTCCCTCGGCATTCTATTTAAAATTTTTTAATAATTCCTCAACCGAATTTGTGTTTATAATATCCTCTTTTTCTGCCCAACCTCTTCGGGCCTGCGATATTCCATATTCCATTAAATTTAATTGTTCTTTTTGGTGCGCGTCTGTGTTTATAACCATTTTTACTCCCTCGTTTTTTGCCCTTCTTATATATATGTCTCTTAAATCCAGCCTCTTTGGCTGGGCGCTAATTTCCAAAATTGTTCCAGTTTTCTTCGCAACTTCTAAAATTTTATCGAAATCCAGCTGAATCTCATCGCGCTCGCCAATGAGCCTCGCCGTCGGGTGGCCGATTATTTTGACATTTGGATTTTCCATAGCCCTAACTATTCTTTTTGTCATTTCGGCTTTTGGCATTTTCATTAAAGAATGAATGCTGGCTATAGCGTAATCCAGTTTTTCCAAAACACTGTTGCTTATATCCACAGACCCGTCTTTCAAAATATTTAATTCGCATCCGTGCAAAACAGCTATTTTTCTGCCCTGCTTTTTTAATTTTTCTCTTATTCTTTCTATTTCTTCGCGCTGTCTCAGTAATTTTTTTTCATCTAAGCCATTTGCCACTCCCAAAGTTTTTGTATGGTCGGAAATTCCTATATACTCATAACCCATATCTTCTGCTGCCTTAACCATTTCTTCAATTGAATTCTCTCCATCAGATGAAGACGTATGGCAGTGCAAGTCACCCTTAATATCGTTATAACCAATAATTTTAGGGAGCTTGCCGACAAGTCCAGCTTCAATTTCTCCCTCGTTTTCTCTTAATTCCGGCTCAATATATGGCAAACCAATTGCTTTATAAACATCCTCTTCAGTAGCGCCGACAATTTGTTTTTTGCCTTTAAACAGGCCGTATTCTGAAAGTTTTAAATCCCTGTCAATGGCAATTTTTCTCGTAACAATGTTATGGTCTTTGTTTCCGGTAAAATATTGCAAAGCCGAGCCATAACTTTCTTTTTTTACAATTCTTAAATCCATGTCAAAACCTTCCTTCATTCTTATAGAAGCCTTTGTGCCTCCTTTGCCCCAGATTTTTTCAACTCCGTCTAATTTTACAAAATAATCCATGACTTTTGCAGGGCTTTTGGAAACAACCAAAATATCAACATCTCCAATTGTTTCTTTTCTTCTTCTTACAGAGCCCGCCAAACTTATATGGTCAACCTCTTTTAATTTTTTTAATGATTCTGCAACCTTTCTGGCTGTGGGCAAAATTTCATGGATTAAAAATCTTCCTTTGTCTCTTTTCAAAAACTCCAAACCCTGCAAAATATTTTTTTCTGTTTTTTCACCGAAACCGAACAGGGGAGCAATCTTACCGGCTTTAGCTGCTTTTTCTAAATCCTTTAAATTTTCAATTCCCAGTTTTTGATATAAAATTTTTGCTTTCCTAACACCCATGCCCTCAACTCTGACCAAATCATCCAATTTTAAAGGAAGTTTTTTCTTAAAATCTTCATAATGTTTTATTTTTCCGGTTTTCAAATATTCTTCTATGTGGTCGGCAATTGCTTTACCAACTCCGGGAATTTCCAGTAAGGCTTTTGTTCCGCCTTCTCTGTAAATTTCACCTACATCTTTATTCAGCGTTTCTAAAGACAAAGCAGCTCTTTCGTAAGCATAAGGCTTAAAAGCCACATTATCGGCCCGTAAAAATCTTGCCATGTCGTTAAAAATTTTTGCCAATTCTTGATTTTTCATATATTTTCGATCACTATGGTTCTACAACAGGTTTTTCATAAGATGCGCTAATACCCTCTCCTCTTTTAGAAACATTTTTTTTGACAAACAGCAGTATGAACGCAGAGATTGTGGTAAGCAGACTCACAAAAACAAAAAGTACCCTAAAACCGAAAATTGATGCCATAATACCGCCAACACCACCGGCTATTCCAGCTCCTGCGCCTATAGATGTTGTTTCCAAGCTCCACTCAAAGGCTTCCTTGCCCTTGTCTATGTGGCGTGTAAAGATTGCCAGCCACGAAGGCAAGGTCATTGCCATAGCTATTGCGTGAATAATCTGAAGAATGTAAATGTGCCAAGGTTGAGTGGAAAAAAGATATCCAATAGGGACAATGGCCGTAATAAAAGTGCCAACAACCATAAACCAAAAATCATCTTTTTCTCCATCGTGTTTATCCAAAAAACGGCCTATCGGTATTTCTACAAAAGATTTTGATATCCAATAAAATAAAGCGGCAAAACCTGCGACTTCGGCTGCTTTTGTCGGGTCTCCAATAGTTATTTTTTGCAAAACAAATAAGGCAAAAATAGGAGATAAAAGCCCCCACCCTAAATTCAAAAAGAAATCGCTGGTTATTAATACCTTTACAATTTTATTTATGAGTTTTGGCATAATAATTTATTTAAATTAATATATTGTATCATAAAACCGCCTTTTAGGGGCGGTTTTCAGGTATTTTAACTTCTTTCGTATTTTATATTTTTAATTTTATAAGTTGTTTTTATGGGCGAAGAAACAACAACTTCATCTCCTATTTTGTGGCCCAAAAGAGCTTTCCCCACTGGTGATTCATTGCTAATTTTTCCAATAGCCGGGTTTGCCTCCAAAGTGCCCACAATTGTAAATTCATCTTTTTGGCCGTTCACGTCTATCCTCACTTTGGCCCCCACGCCTATAACATTTCTTTTTTCTTTTCCGGGATTTTTTATTAATTCATGGTGGCCTATAATGTTTTTTAATTCGTCAATTCTGGACCTTAAAAAACCGATATCTTCCTGAAAGCTGACAAATTCCGGATTTAAATCCTCTGATTCAAAAATTTTGGGGGCGGCATCGCCCAAAGCTTTTCTACGCTCCAAATCCAACAGCTCATCATATTCTTTTTTGAGCTCCTGTAATTTTGATTTTGTTATATAAAAAATTTTTCCGTCCATATTATATTATACAACTTTTCATTATTATGGGGTAACTATAATGTTATTCTCAGATTTTTTAAATGTCAAGCATCTTTGTAAAAAAGAGCTGCCCTAAAGCAGCTATGGTGCGACAGTTCTCCCGAAGGAGAAATTATCTAACCGCACAAAGGGAATCACCCTTTATTTTTTGCAATGCGCTGACAGCGTACCCCCTCCAGCTTGTGAGGCAGGAGAGAAGAGCTTCATTGCATGGAAGATGCAAATACTTTCTGAGAGACTCTCTCTCCTCTACGCTTAAATACTTTTCCCAAATAAGGGATTCAAATTGTTCTTCTGTGGAAATTCCATGCAAATCTAATGTATCCAACATTGCACACCTCCTTGTCAAGAAACAAAAAAGTTGAAGTTTAAATAATTTTATTACAACTAAAAAATGGGGTCAACAGCATATTATCCACTTCGACAAAAACTAGACACAAATCAAAACAATGTTTTTTGCGGATAAGACTTTTTATTATTTTCTCTGTCAGAAAAAATTTTAATTTTTCCGTAAACTCCATCGTATCCCGGCGCAATGTTCACTTTCCCTTCCCTGACCCTCATTACGCCTTCGGCAATTTCCGGCAAACTTATTTTTGCAATATCCTGCCTGCTAACATCCAACAAAATCTTAAATTCACTCCCTAAATTTTTTATTAAATTATTGTAATGTCTCCCCACTTCTTTCGATGCAAGAGAAACCCCCATAGAATCGGCAATAATTTCTTCTAACGGAATTAAGCTTTTAAAAGGTATAGAATTTTTGGGAACAAATCCCTCTGGACTGTCAGCTAATTCTTCAACGCGATTTAAAACTCCAATTACCAGGGGCTTACCGCATTTAGGACAAATGTTATTGTATTTTTTAGATTGTTCGGGCGAGAGGCTTAAATTGCATAAGGCATGCCCGTCATAATGATATTTTCCTTCTTCTGGAAAAAATTCTATTGTATATAAGAACTTTGTCTTATCCTTTAACTTTATTGCATCCACGATTGCATCATAGCTTAATTCTGTATCAAAAATATTTGCCTCTCTGCCAATTTTTTTGGGGGAGTGGGCATCTGAATTAGAAATTAAAGTTATTTTATCTAATTGTGCAAGTCTCCAATTCATTGCCGGGTCAGAAGACAAACCTGTTTCAATGGTATAAATATATTTTGTATAATCTTCAAAACATTCTTCTAAAGAGTTAAACCCTGATTTTGAGCCAAAAACAGAAAACCACGGCGTCCAGGCGTGAGCCGGCACAACCAGACAATTTTCATCGGCATCTAAAACAATCTTTGCCAATTCTTTTGCATCTAACCCCAAAATCGGCCTGCCGTCTGAATGCAAGTTTCCAATTTGGTTTAATTTTTCATTTATTTTTTCTACAGCATTTATCGACGGCGCAAAAACTATAATATGAACCTTTCTGACTTTTCCTCCTTTTGAATATATGCAGCTAATTTCTGAAGTCAAAATAAATCTTGTTGGTGAATCCCCGTTTTTCAGCTTAAAAAGGCCCCGTTCCGCGGGGCTCAATTTTTCTTTAATATCTCCAAACCACGCAGGATGAGTGAAGTCCCCGGTTCCTAAAACCTTGATTCCTTTTATTCTCGCCCATCTGTCTAGGTTTTCTAAATCCATAGATGGCGAAGTGGCTCTGGAAAACTTTGAGTGTATGTGAAAATCTCCTGCAAAAATCATTTTAACAATTCTATTGCCTAATAAGTTTTGTGTTTAAATCCCATTTTGGGCTTAGGTTTGTTCTCAGAAATTAACTTTTCAATCAAAAAAATGTCGAAGTCTTTTCTGTCCATTAAATATTTTGAAAATTTTTTATCGTTAAACTGAAATTGGGTGTCGCTATCTTTAGATTCTATTTTTTCTGCATTAGCAAAAAAATCTGCTGAAGGGACGAGCCATATTTTTTCGCTTACCTCTTGCGCGACCTCTTTAAAAACAACAAATAAAAAATAAAAATTTTTAGCTGGCTTTACGCCAACTGCCTCAACACCCTTTATAAAGTCTTTTTTTTCTTGAGGCACTATAAAGCTTTCTATTTTAAAAACTAATTCTTTACCGCCATGCCCGCCTTTTTTCTGGACAACTAAATTTGAGCTTTGTTCTGGCTTAAAAGCTATCAGTCTGCCTTCGCTGCCGAGGGCAATCCAGTCAATAATTTTATCTTCAATCTCTTCTTGTATGTTGTCTGTCATTTTAATTTAAATACATCGCACGTTATGCGATAAAAAATTGAAATTATTTAAAAACTAAATTTTGTAGACTTTATAACCTTCGTGAACCTTGTCTTTCACTTTCAACCCCACAGAATCGCCCTTCTTTGCCGATTTCACCTCTTTGTGGTCAATCTGCATTGATTTTACTTCCTGGTCAAAGTCCGTAGCTTCGCCCCCAACTATCCTAATTGTTTCTCCATCTTTAAGGGGAGCTGAAAGTTCAATAACTGCCACCTCAATATTCGAAAAATAGTGCGTGACTTTTCCTATTAATTTCCCTTCCTTTTTTAATGCCATAAACTTTATTTTGTTTTTAATACGACCTTTGCTTTATATTATCATTATATTAATTTTTGGCAATCAAAAACCACGATTTTATCGTGGTCTTTGATCGAGGGGGTTTATAATTTACAATGACATCGGCTTTTTCCCTAGGTCTGAATTCGGACAATGAATCCAGTTATATTATTTTACCGCTTTCATTAAAAACTATTCTGTCCTTGAGGATTCACCTCGCACCCCCTCATATTTGCCATTTTATTCTCAAATTTTCGAATGTCAAGCTTATTATCCACCTTTAAAACACTAATTGTTAACAGCGTAATACACAATTATTGCACACGAGAAAATCTGGTAAAGCCCGAACAAGGGACAATTTCAATTCCCTGTTTTTCCAATTCGTCCATAAACAGGTTTACCCCCAAAGAATCAGAAGAAATGTGGCCGGCAATTACAATGTTAACGTGGGCCAGTTCCGCTTCTTTTTTGTGCTCCTCTGAAATATGCATGCCCACAACTGTTCCAACTCCGGCCTGGGCCATTTTTTCATAAAGTTTTGGCGAGCCTTCTGTTCCGCCGGTAATTTCAGACAAAGCAATTTTTCCGCAGCGGTTTTCCGGAGCACCCACAAAAATTTTAGGGCCCGCTCCAATTTTCATCGCCTCTTTGTATTCTGGAATTTCTTTTAAAATGCTTATCAGGTCTCCGACTGTTTCAGGGTTTTTGCCTTCTATAAAATTTTTCAAAAATTTGGCAGCTAAATTATCGCAAGGCGTATGCGAGTTCATCAAATTAACTTTCATTAATCTGGCGGCGTCAACTGTTCTTTGGTGGTTTGACGCATTTACTCCTCTTGCAACTTCTGAAATTCTTTCCCTCATAAGGCCTTCTGCAACATTTATCGG
Organism: Candidatus Staskawiczbacteria bacterium; assembly: GCA_026395195.1. Lineage (GTDB taxonomy): Bacteria > Patescibacteriota > Minisyncoccia > Minisyncoccales > Staskawiczbacteraceae > XYD1-FULL-39-28. The sequence continues at coordinate 11,876 of JAPLZD010000035.1, read as the reverse complement.
AACCCCATAATAATTGCACACATCCGCCTGCAATTCCATAACATCGGCTAATTGAGCCAGTCCTTTTCCTATAGGATGATGGGCAATTACCAAATCAATATCTCCCAGCTCTTTGGCAATTAAAATTTCTTCTGGACCAATGTCAATTCCCACTAAAACTTTTTTAATATCTTTATCGTCGGCAATATTATAAACTCCGGAGTCTAAATAAGGATTTTCCAGCGCCTCTTTATCAAATTCTTGCTTGTCTTTTTCTGGCAATTGCTCGAATCTTTTTTTCTTTTTATCCAAAAACTTTTCCACGCCGTCTTTGCCTCTAAAATCAGCTTCTGTGCCCATTTTAATTGCTAAATTATGGATGTCTTGTATCTTCATATAATTTTTTAATTAGTTCTTCCTGTTTTTTTACATCAAAAAACTGGCGCCTAATGCGGGCCTTTTCTCTGCGAATAAATTTCTTGGTTGATTTGGGCATATTATGTCTTTTATACAGTAACACAAAATTAATGTTTTTGCAACGCGTCTATAACTATTCGCCTGTCATCCCATGGTATCTTTTTGCCATTTGCCACGCACATCCATGGCTCTGAACCCTTTCCTGTGATTATAACAACATCCTCTGGTTTTGCTGATTTAATCGCTTTTCTGATGGCTTCTTTCCTGTCTAATATTTTTTCAGCATTCTGGCCCGCTGTTTTAGTCACCTGGTCTATTATTTCCATCGGGTCTTCATCGTACGGATCTTCATTAGTTACAATAATTTTGCTGCAATATTCTTTTGAAATTTTTCCCAGTACCGGCCTTTTCCATTTATCCCTGCCCCCTCCGCAAGACCCTAAAACGCAAATTAATTTTTCCTCCTTAAATGTTTTATAAACCGCTTCCAATTGCTCTGGCGTATGCGCATAGTCAACAATTACTTTTGGGTTCTCGGAAACAACCTCCATTCTGCCGGCTATACCCTTAGCTTTTTCCAGCGCTTTTTTACAAATATCCAAACTAATTCCATAATTTTGGGCAACAACTATTGCTGCCAGCGCATTCATTTTGTTAAATTGCCCGGGAAAATTAAAATTAATATTTTCTATTTTTTTTGCGTCTTTGATGCCAAAAATAATTTTTTGTTTTGCCGGAATATCCAAAAAATATTTTGCATTTTTATCGTCCCCATTTATCACGTGTACATTTTTTGTGGCTTTGAATAATTTCAATTTTTCATTCCTATAATTTTCGAACCCTCCATGACTCTCAATATGCTCCGGACTTAAATTTGTGAAAACGGCGGTATCAAAGTTTATGAATTTATGCCTAAATTGCCTTATGCCTTCTGAAGTAATTTCTAAGACAACGTACTTACAGTCTGCGTTTTTTGCCTGCCTTAAAAATTTTTGCATAAAAAACCTGCCCGGCATAGACATTTTATATTTATTCTCCCACTCTTTGTCTGCCACTTTAAATCTTACGGTGGAGGTTGATGCCACTTTATTTCCCGCCTCCTCTAAAATTCTGGTTATTAAATCAACTGTTGTAGATTTCCCGCTGGTTCCGGTAACTCCGATTATTTTAAAATTTTTATCATATCCCGGAAAACCAAAAATCACAGCGCCCACCAAAGCCCAACAAAAATGATAAATTCTTAACAAAAATTTCGGTATAAACTTTTTGATTGTCTCCTTAATTGTCATTATTTATAATTTAGCACATTACTTTCAACCATATCAATATCTGCCTGAATTTTGTCTGCAAATTCCAAGGCGCCATCGGCATACCATGTATAGGGAGATTTTTCCGAACCGGAAAAATATATCATGGCTGCCTTCCATTCGCCGTCATGATTTTCAGATGAGGCGCCCGACTCCGACAAGTATATTCCGGCTGCCAAAAAAGCATCCTGTATATTCCACGGATCAGCCGGTTTGCCTGTAATTTCTTCGACTTTTTTCTCATATGTTAACCAAGTGGAAGGAATAAAATCGGCCGGGCCCATGGCTCCGCCCCAGCCAAAGCTCATGGGGCAGGTTATTAATGTTTTAGCCGGATCTTTATTCAGCTCCTTTGTTATCTGTAAAAACCCGGGTACATCCCTTTGGGGATTCATTACTCTGTCACGGGGCTGGCTGTCTAGCTGGCGAATTCCTTTGCCCTTTACAGAATCAGTAAGGTAGCACATATCTGTTTTTTCCAAAGACAGCTCTTCCTGAAAAATTGCCAGCAAAAAGGCCGGCCTGATTTCAACTTTTTTTGCAACATAGTTTGCCATGTCCAGCGCGTCTTTAAAAGTAATTGCTTTCTCCACTGCCAAAAGTTCAAAGGCTTTGTTGTTTATGTCTTGGGCCGAAGCAATAATTTTAAATTTTTTCTTCAAGTTAATTATTCTATTGTATGATTCTTCAATTCTTCCCTCTTTTATTTTGCCTTCTTTGACTGCATTAAAAATTATGTCCCTTGTTTCATAGGCCAATTCTTTATCATAGCCCTCGGTAGAATTATTCAGGACTGTTAAAATATCGTTTCCGGCATTAACTGCCCTAATAACAGCTTCTTTAAACCCGTAATTTTTACTTATGGCCCCCATTTGCAGGTCATCAGAAATTATAACGCCGTTAAACCCAATTTGTTTTCTTAAAATATTTTGTAAAAAATTTTCAGACAGGCTTGCAGGATAATTTTCATCAATATTTTTGTTAATTACATGGGCTGCCATTACAGCATCCAGCAAATTGCTTTTAACCAGCTCTTGGTATGGGACAAGCTCTTTCTGGCTATAAGTATTTGTTACATCTGTAATTCCCAGGTGGCTGTCCTGAGTGGCGCTGCCCTGGCCGGGAAAATGCTTGGCAACTGCTATGATGTTTTCATCTGAATGGCTTTTAATAAATACTTTGGCATTGCTTGAGACCTCATCGGCATTGGCGGAAAACGAACGGCCAAACACCCCAATAATAGGATTTTTGGGGTTAATGTTTACATCAACAACCGGCGCCAAGTTCATATTAAAGCCCGCGTTTTTAAGCTCTTGAGCCAGCTTTTTTGATTCTGTTTGTGTTGTTTTTAGGGTTTTATCTTTGCCCATTTCCTGCGCTGACAAAATTTTAGAAAAACCATATTTCTCTTTTAGGCGGTTTATATTCCCGCCTTCTGCATCAACAGCCACAAACAAAGGAGTTTTTGAATATTTTTGTATGTCAGAAATCAGTTTTTTTGTTTGCGCGGGGCTTACAATGTTTCTTGGGAAACTGGCCGAAGGCACGTCGCGGTCAAAAAGCACTACGCCCCCTATTTTTACGTCTTTTATTATTTTATAAATTTCAGAATCTTCGTTGGCTTCGGTCCTCCTGAAACCCGCCATTATCATCTGGCCAATTTCCTCTTTTAATTCTTCATCTGACAAAACTTTTTTTTCTCCATTCTGCGGGCCCGAAGCTACTGGCAATTTTTTAAATATTCCATTGTTATACAAAAAAATACCGGCTGTAATTAGGCCGATTATAACAATGAAAAATAAAATTATTTTTCTGCTCATTTTTTATATCTTTCAATAAAGACGAGCTTGCCGGCTGAAATAGTATGGACAACAATAATTCCTATGCCCAGCGAAAACCAAAATATAGCGCTTTCCTGGTTTGTATAAAATAAAAAAGCGCTAAGGCAAAAAGCCAGCAAACCATATGTGCTGTGATGCACATGATAGCCAAACAAAATTGCGTGATGCCTGTAATATCTATTTCGCAGTTTTTTATTAACCAGCAGAATTAATTCAAACATCCATGTGGCTATCATGCCAAGCAATAAACCTATTGAAAATAATAAAATATTATTCATGCATTACCTTCCTAAATTTTTAAGCGCGAGCTTAATTTTTTCTTCAGAATTTTTTATAGAACTTGGCACGCGCGATAATGCGTCTTTTGCCTGTTGTTTGGAAAAGCCGAGCTGCATTAAAGCTGATTCTGACTCATCACCAGAATCTTTTTTATTGCCCAGCATTTTAATTTTGCCAGTAAGCTCTAAAATTATTGTCATTGCCTTTTTAGAGCCAATGCCCGGCACCCCGGCAAAAACATTTTCGTCCTGTTTTAAAATTTTATCTTTTATTTTATCCAGGGGTCCCACTGCCGAAATTTCCAAAGCTGCTTTTGGCCCAACGCCCCGTATGTCCATTAAAGTCTCAAAAAAATCCATTTCTTCGTAAGTAAAAAATCCGTATAAATCAGAGGCCTCTTCTTTTATATTGTGATAGCAAAACAACTTGATAGTTTGGCCGATTTCTGGTAATTTAAATAAGCTTTGCTGGGATAAAAAAACTTTATAGCCAACATTGTTGACTTCTAATATAATAAACTTATTACGCTTTAATATAATTTTTCCGTTTAAATATCCTATCATATCCGTATTAACTATATCATAATGCAATTCCAGTTAAAATCAAAATTTAAACCCACCGGCGACCAACCCGAAGCCATAAAACAGCTGGTAAAAAATTTAAAATCTGGAACAAAAGACCAGGTACTTTTGGGCGTAACCGGGTCTGGAAAAACTTTTACCTTGGCAAATGTAATCCAAAAAATACAAAAACCCACCCTGGTTATTTCTCCCAATAAAACTTTGGCTGCCCAGCTTTACCAGGAGTTTAAAGAATTTTTTCCAAACAATGCCGTGCACTATTTTGTTTCATATTATGACTACTACCAGCCCGAGGCCTATATTCCCCAATCAGACACATATATAGAAAAAGATGCAAAAATAAATGAGGAAATAGACAGGTTAAGGCACGCGGCGGTCCAAGATGTGACAACCAGAAAGGATGTAATTGTGGTGGCTTCGGTTTCCTGCATTTACAACATTGGTTCGCCGGAAAATTATGAAAATATTTCTTTGGAATTAAGATTGCGGCAAAATATGAAAAGAAAAGATTTTTTATTTTTGCTCACAAGTTTGCAATACCAAAGAAACGACATAGAATTTAAGCCCGGCACTTTCCGTGTTAGGGGAGATATTGTTGAAATTTATATAGTAACAGGAGAAAAACTCTTAAGAATTGAGTTTTCTGGTGATACAATTGCAAAAATATCCGAAGCAAAACCTGGCACTGTCGCAAACTACAAACTTATTAATGAAAATTATAAACTTTTCCCCGCGCACTTTTGGGTGACCCCGCAAGATAAAATTAAAATAGCTGTCGGAAATATTAAATTAGAATTAGAAGAAAAATTAAAACAGTTGAAAGGGCAGGGAAAATTATTAGAAGCAGAAAGGCTAGAACAAAAAACAAATTATGATTTGGAAATGTTGCAGGAAACCGGCTGGTGCCACGGAGTAGAAAACTATTCTGGCCATTTAGAATTTAGAAAACCAGGCTCGCCTCCATTTTCTTTAATTGATTATTTCAATTACTTCAACCCTAAAGGCTCTTTGATGTTTATAGATGAATCCCATATTTCTGTTTCGCAAATAAGAGCCATGTCAGTGCAAGACAAAATAAGAAAACAAACTTTAATTGATTTTGGTTTCAGACTTCCCTCAGCAATTGACAACAGGCCTTTGACTTTTGCTGAATTTGAAAAGCGGCAGAATCAAACAATTTATGTGTCCGCCACTCCAGCCGACTTTGAAACTAAAAAATCTGGCGGACATATTACAGAACAAATTATAAGGCCGACGGGACTATTGGAGCCGGCGATTGAAATAAAAAAAACAGAAAACCAGATTAAAAGTTTAATAGAAGAAATTAAAAAAACCGTTGAGAACAAACAAAGGGTTTTGGTTTTAACTTTGACTAAAAGATTGGCTGAAGAAATTTCCGATTATTTAGCAGAAAGAGGAATCAAGACGCAGTATTTGCATTCGGAAATAAAAACCATGGAAAGACCGGAAATTCTAAAAAATCTGCGCGAGGGGAAATACGATGTTTTGGTGGGAATAAATTTGTTAAGAGAGGGAATTGATTTGCCTGAAGTTTCCTTGGTTGCAATTTTAGATGCTGATAAAGAAGGCTTTTTGAGAAACAAAACAACCTTAATACAAACAATGGGAAGAGCTGCCCGCCACTTAAATGGCCGCGTAATTTTATACGCTGATAAAATGACTTTTTCAATGAAATCGGCAATTAAAGAAATAAGCAGGAGAAGAAAAATTCAGCAAGCCTACAATAAAAAACACGGCATTACTCCGAAAACAATCGTTACAGACATCCGCGACTGGGGATTTTCAAAAAAAGAAGATGTTGCTGAAGAATTCTGGGCAGTTCATGACAAAAAACTTTTAGAAAAAGAAATGAAAACAGCCGCCAAAAATTTAGACTTTGAAAGGGCAGCAGAAATAAGAGATCTTATAACCAAACTTAACAAAAAATAAAAAGCCCCGGTAGCTGGGACTTTTTAAACTTGGCTGGCTAAGACACCAACGCTTTTTTTCTTTTGCCTTTTTTGCGTTTTGGGAGTGGCTTCTTTTTTGTGGGTTTTTTTTGTTTTTCTTTTTTGCGCAATCTTTCTTTTTCGGCTGCCCGCCTGCCTTTTATGCCAATCGGCTCGGGCGTTCCAACGGCTTCTAGAGGACTATAATTCCTTTCGCCTTGCGGCCTGACTGCCCGTCTTTCAAGCCCGCGGCCGGCTGCCCTAATCCACTCCAAATCATCCAGTGCCGGCTCCTCTTGCGTGTTGGCTGGTTCTTTTGATAACAGCGTAGACTTTGATTTTTGGATTTCTTTTAATTTTTTAAGCTGTTCTGGCGTTAATGTAGTTTTGGCGCGCAATTGTTCTTGCCAGGTTTGGCCTTCTGGCGCAGATTCTGGATTTCTAAGCTGTTCAATCTGCTTCTTAAAAATATCTATCACGTCATTTGTAAGCGCAATATTACGTAACCTTTTCTTTTGTTCTTTTTCAGGATCATTTACTGCTTTTGAATCGTAGCCGGAATCTTCATCTGCCTTGTCTCTTAAGGGCCCTGCCAGTTTTTCTGCAATATCTATAATTTCTTTAGACAATTGCCCTTTTCTTGCTTTGCGTTTGTCATTTTCAAGTTCTTCTTTTGTTTTTTCAACAGGCTGGCCGCTTTCGGGTTTGGTAAATTTGCCAACATTCGCCGCGTCAAACTCTTTTATTTGTTTGTCTAATTTCCTAGCTTCATCCCATTTTTTCTTTATATCCATTAGCATATCCAATCTTTCCTTGACGGGAATTTTTTCTGCAGCCTCAATTTTTTTCTGCTCTTCCTGATCTTGGCGGTGCTTTGCCAAAGCGTCTTCTGCTTCCTTTAGTTTTCCATTTAAAACTGACTGCTCTATGGATTGTTCTATGGTTTCTTTTTTATTTTTTTCTGAAAGCTCAGCATATACTGCTCCTTCTTTTTTAGATGCAAAATTTTTAAAATCAGCTTCTGATTTCAAGGCCAGTTCTTTTGCTTTTTTAAGGGTTATCATTTCGCTGCCTTTTTGGCCATCAACATCTGTGAAGGGTATTGCAATCCAACCCCCTTCCGTAATGGCTCCTTTCAAAAAATCCCATACAGCCAGCCTGCCGACAGAATGCTTAATACATTCCCATGCGCCGGCCGGCCTTATGCCTTCGGGGTCATATCCTTGCTGAGACAAGCCGCAGAAAGCCTCCATGCTTAAAACAATGCCGTCTTTCCCATTATTATCGGCTGTTCTTTGAAAAACCTCTCTTTGGGCTTTTGTTAAAGATTCAGCAGAAACTTTTCTTCTGTTCAGTTCAGATTCTGTCTCGCGATATAAAGAAATTCTGGCAGCTTCTTTTTTTTGCCATTCATTATATTTTTCCTTGCTGCCGTACATGGCTATAATTGATATCTCCCATTGCTTTTCAATCTCGGCATTTATTGCATTGCGTTCAGCTGCAGAATCTTTACCCAATTCTTTCCAAACATCTTCAAGCTTGCGCCATGTCGCTTCTTTTGTTTCCGCTTTTTTAGGAACTTCTGGAACTTTAGTTTCCGGTTTGGCAGCTTCCGGACTTTCAACTTTTTTTGCAGCTTCTTTTTGAGCCTCTTCGGCTTGTATTTCTTGATGAATCACTGAAGCGCCCGCTCTTATCTCGGCGTCCATTTTTATTTTTTCCGCTGAAGATGTTGCCATGCCCTGGCCTATGCCAGCTAAAAACTCATTATTTTCAGCTTCTTTCCCGGCCTTCTCTGCCTCGGCTTGTTTTTGTTTTTCTAATTCCTCCAAATCAATCCCCGGAGTTTCAGCTTCAGGATTTAAATTTATTCCCATATTTGAGACCGACCTATTTTCAATTATGTCAGCAGCTCTTCTTATTTTTATCTTGCCCGCTTTTTCCTGCTCTCGCGCAGAAACAATTTTATCTACATCTTCATTTAAGCCCCTGTTAGCTTGCGCCCTTCTTTCTCTAATGACCTTTTCTTCAGCTATTTTTTGTGCCCGCTCTTCGTCTCTTTCTGTTTTTCTTAAATTGTGTTCAAGGGCTTTTGTATCTCGCTGCGCAGCGTTGGCAGCTTCTCTCTCTTTAATATCAGCTGCATTTAAAGATATGCCCCGATCGTTTTTATCTGGTCCAAGATTAATTCCCATAGTTGTTTCATCCTGTTCGCGCTTGGCAACTCTCCATGCCTCTGATTCTTTTGCCGCGCTTTCAATGGCTTCTGAAACACCTGGTTTTGGATTAAAATGTTTTTCCAAATCTTCCCGGGCTTCTGCCATTTCAGCTGCCTCTGAGTTTGCTATATTCTGTTCTATTTCAGCTTTTTGGGCCGAAGACAAAACTGGCGCAGCTTCGGGCTTGCCCGCTTCTTGTGAATTTACATTATGAAGCCACGATTTATAATCTTCAGTATTCCAATTTGGATCTGGTTTATCTGGCGGTGGTTGTTCCATTGGATTTTTTGCCATAAATTAAAAATAAATACTTTTAAAATTATTTAATTTTACCATTACCAGGAAATGCCGTCAATTTGCCAAATAAAAAGGCTGGTACAAAGACCAGCCCACAAAAACACGTCATTTGTCCGCTGAAGGCGCGGCAAATTTGCAAAGCGGGACATCAGGATGACCTGTTACCGCCTCGTTCCGCTCGTAAAATGTCGGCGGTTCATAGCTGAATCCTTCAGCTAGCCGTTTTTCCTCCTTGCGGATTTGACACAATACCCAGCGGCCGCCGAAGGTCGAAGCCAACCGTGACTTCCATCCAAATTCGGCGTGCAGTTCCCGCAATAGCGCCGACATCTTGGCGTGCATCACGGGATTTTTGCGGTAATACCGCTTGGATGCGCTAACTAACGCTGAAAACCTGGCAGCCAGCCCGCGGGCTTCCATGGCAAAACGCCTGCGAACACGCGGATCAGGATGATTCTTGTGCTTTCGCCATCCCGCTAACGTTGTACGGGCAATCCGCACGGTGCTTGGACCATTAACCGCAAAGTCGCGGTCAAAAGCCCTAATCATAAACTCGGCGGTTTGCTCATCATTAAGCGACGAATGCCGATAGTTAAGAACCGACTGCCCGTGGATGTCAGAAAAGTGATATTCGCTCTCGTTCTTCATCAGGCCGTTAGCCATCAGTTCGGCATACAAAGGCGTGCCGGGAATCGGCGTGTAGAGCATGAACTGGTGAAAGTCCGTGCAATGGCGGACGGCATACTCGATTGCCTTATCGATGTTCTCGGGCGTGTGATTTTCCAGTCCGATAATTGTCGACCCAAGCACGCGAATGCCATTCGATTGCAGGTTCCGCACCAGCTCGAAAGTATCAATGCCAGAAAGTTTCGCATACTGGCTGTCTTTACCTTCAAGACCCATCCAAACCCACGAAACGCCCAAACGAATGAGCTCATCGATGGTATACAACTTCTTCAACACATCAGCAGACGTAAACACATAAAGCGCCCATGACTTACCATGTTTTTCCATAAGTTTCAGAAGCTGCATGGCGCGCTTGCGATGGAGGAGAAAATTCTCGTCCATCATAAAAAAGGAGTAGACTCCCATCTCGCGTTCAAGCTGGCACATAATGTAAAACAGCTCGTCGCCGGTTTCATAAAAATTCACCGACTTGCCCTTGCCGCCAAACATGGCTGATGTAGAACAGAAGTTGCAACCCTTGGGACATCCCACTGATGGAATGACCGTAGCTGCCACTTCACCTCCCAGAGGTATGCCAGCGTTCCTGGAGCCAAAACCCGAAATAATCAAGGGGTGGCGAATCGGCCGGTCCTCATCTTCGCCAAAGTAGTGACGGAACCAGCGAATGCCTTCGCCTTTGACGATGTAATCAGCATCAATCCGCTGGCTTAGGTCGGGCACATTGGCAATATGCCCGCCGACAACGATCTTGGCCTTCGGCTGATATTGTCGAATCAGCTCGCACATCTTCCTAACTTTGAAGATGTTAGGAATGATTGACGAGATGCCGATGACGTCGTACTGCTGCGTGCAAATTTCCTCAATGAAGCGTTCGAGCGTTGGAAAATCCAGCACCATGCACGGCGCCTCAATGTTCGCCTGAATCATCATCAAGCCCCAACTGCGATGGAACATTCTCAACGAGAATGCACCCTGAGTTCTGGTCACTTGGTTATGATACAGTTCCATCGGGTTTAACTGACGGCTTCCATACTCATCATCCTGGCCATATGGCCCGAAGACGCTGCACAAAAGCACTTTAGTCAACGTATTCATGACATGTTCCTTATCTTGATTTCAAGGTTCAGTAATTCGTAAAAAACTATTTTTTATAATATAACATAAAATTTATAAAAAAAACACCCATATCCAAATGGGCGTCTGCCTTTTTATAAATCACCTTGCTGGCTTATAGCCTCCGGCAACTCCGCTTGGAGAGAAAACAATTTGCCACAACTGATTGGTTCTTGCCCTGAAAGCTCCTGCGCAGGACAGCAAGTAATAATTCCACATGCGGTGGAATCTCTCGCCGTATTTACTTTCCAGCTTTGGCCAGCTGCTCTCAAAGTTCTTATGCCAGGCGAGAAGGGTTTTGTCGTAATCTGACCCGAAGCTATGCACATCCTCTATCACAAACAAACCTTCGGTGGCCGAAGTTATCTGTTTTAGAGAAGGGAGCATACCATTGGGAAAGATGTACTTGTTAATCCATGGGTCTGCAAAGCCACTCGTGTTTAGCCGCCCAATAGTATGGAGCAGGGCCAGCCCGTCTTCTTTCAGACATCTTTTGACCATTTCAAAAAATGTCCTGTAATTCTTTGCCCCAACATGTTCAAACATTCCCACAGAAACAATGTGGTCAAACTTCTCGTTAAGTTCCCTGTAATCCTGGAACCTAAATTCTGCAGGCAGACCGCCACACAGTTGCTCCGCGAACTTGATTTGTTCCTTTGATACTGTAATTCCAACTACTCTGGCTTCGTATTTCTTCACGGCGAAGAATGCAAAACCTCCCCAACCGCATCCGATATCAAGAACCCGTTGGCCCTTTTGCAGACCGAGTTTCCGACAGATCAAATCCATTTTTGTATCCTGCGCTTGATCCAAGCTGTCAGCATCTCTCCAGTATCCGCAAGTATATGCCATTGTCCTGCCCAGCATCGGTTCAAAAATGTCATTGCCAATGATGTCATAATGCTTTTCTCCGATCTGGAATGCCCGTTTTATTGCCTGGAGATTAAACAGCTTTGCTTTAATAGCTCCAAGCACAAGCGGTAAAGACAATCCGACCCGGCTGGGAATATCAGAAGACAGGAGCCTGTAAAAAAATTCGTCCAACCTGTCGCATTCCCACCAAGCATCCATGTATGATTCGCCCAACCCCAACGATCCCTGCGTTCTCAGCCGGTCATAAAAATTGGAATTGACCACTCTTACGTCCCATGGGTTAGAACCGTTTATCTTGATCCCCGATGGCTCTATGATTTTTTCTACCCATCTT
>JAPLZD010000045.1 GCA_026395195.1 Candidatus Staskawiczbacteria bacterium | reverse complement strand
CAATTGCTTTATGAATGTATTCATTCGGACAGATGCTACCAGTGCCAGTATGGCATATTCCTTAGGGATTGCATTAGCTGTATGTATTGCTACGATTGCCGCAGTTGCCAAAACTGTTTTCTTTCTTCTAATCTTCGCAATAAACAATATTATTTTTTAAACAAGCAATACACCAAAGAAGACTACGAGAAAAAAATTAAAGAATTTAATCTTGGCTCATTTGCCTCACGCGCCAATCTTTATGAAGAATATGTAAATCTTATCAAAAAAAATTCCATTCATCGTTTTGCGATGATTGAAAAATCAAATGATGTTTCGGGTAATATTATTACCAATTCTAAAAGAACATATCACGCTTTTGAGGTAAGCGACATGGAAGATGGTAAATATTCAATTGTTGCTACAGATGTAAAAGATTCAATGGACGGTTATAAGTATGGGTTTCGCAGTGAACTTATTTATGAATGTCATGCGCTTATTCATGACTATAATGTGATATTTTCCCATTTAAGTTATGACAACTCTCATCTACAATATTGCGATACCTGCCACAACAGCGAAAATCTTTTTGGGTGCGTTTGCATGAAGCAAGGTAAATACGCTATTTTAAACAAACAATACCCTGAGAAAGAATATCATGCGCTACGTGAAAAAATTATTGAGCACATGAAAAGCACAAAAGAATATGGAGAGTTTTTCCCACTGCAATTATCGCCCTTTGGTTATAATGAAACCCAAGGTCAGATTCATAAGCCACTTACAAAAGAAGATGCCCTAAGCCGTGGTTTCAAGTGGGTAGACCAACTATCCGGCACGTTTGGTAAGGAAACCATAAAAACCGAAGAAATTCCTGACGATATTAAAGATGTAAATGATTCTATTCTTAAAGAAGCTCTGCGCTGTGTAAGATGCGGGAAAAATTATAACATCGTTAAAATGGAACTTGATTTCTATCAGCATGAAAATATCCCTATTCCACGCCAATGTCCCGACTGTCGTTATTTCGGTCGCGTTGCGCTACGCTTGCCGTATAGACTCTGGTATCGGCAATGCATGTGTGATAAATCAAATCACGGTCACACCGGAAAATGCTCCAACGAGTTTGAAACTTCGTACGCACCCGATCGACCCGAAATAGTTTACTGCGAAAGTTGCTACCAAGCTGAAGTGATATAATAGCAAAATTACCAAAAATATTCTATAATTAGCGTAGCGATATAATAATATTATGAAAACCCTTAAAGATTTTAGCGTGGTTGACAAACGCATCCTGGTAAGATGCGATTTTAATGTCCCCGTTGATAAAAAGGGGGATGTTTTGGATGATTTCAGAATTAAAAAATCTCTGGATACGATAAAATATTTAGTTGAGAATAAAGCCAAAATTATTTTAATGAGCCATTTAGACCCGGAAAGCACGGGTGTGGCGGACAAAAAATATACTTTAGACAACGTTGCAGAAAAATTATCAGAACTTCTTAATTTGCCCATTATAAAAGCAACTGATTGTATTGGCCCCGAGCTTGAAGGCCAGAGCAACGAATTGGATCACGGAAAAATTTTATTGCTGGAAAACTTAAGATTTTATAAAGAGGAAACGGAAAACAATTTGGAGTTTGCAAAAAAGCTTTCGTATTTGGGAGACATTTATGTAAATGACGCTTTCAGCGTTGATCACCGCCCCCATGCTTCAATTGTCGGAGTTCCGCAATTTTTGCCTTCTTGCGCGGGGCTTTTGCTGGAAAAGGAATTAGATTCTTTAGATAAGGCCATAAAAAATCCCGAAAAACCAATGACAGCTCTTATTGGCGGCGCAAAAGTGGAAACAAAATCGAATTTTATTAATGAAATTTCAAAAGTGGCAGATTTCGTGATTCTTGGAGGCCTTCTGGCAAAAGAAGTCGCTGAAAAAAACATAGAGTTTTTACATCAAGAAAAAATAATAGTTCCGTTTGGAGACCAGGGCGGATTAGACATAGATGATGAAAGCGTAAAATTATTTTCTGAAAAAATTTTACAGAGCAAGACAGTTTTGTGGAACGGCCCTTTTGGCAAATTTGAAGAAGAAAAGTATGCAAAAGGAACCTTGGGGCTTGCCAATGCAATAATAGCCAGCGGAGCCTATTCTGTTGTTGGCGGGGGGGAAACTGTTGAATTTTTAGAAAAAAGAGGTATGCTGGATAAGTTCAGCTGGGTTTCAACTGGCGGAGGGGCAATGCTGGCATATTTATCGGGTGAAAAACTTCCTGGGTTGGAAGCATTAAAACAATGAAGCAAAAGATATTAAATATTGATAAAGCTGCCGAAAGGATTAAAAGAGCGGTCGTAAACAACGAGCGTATTATTTTGTATGGAGACTCTGATTTAGACGGAATTTCATCGGTGGTTATTTTGGGCGAGGCGATCCAAAGCTTGGGAGGAAAAATTGATTGCGCTTTTTTTCCCGACAGAGAAAACGACGGTTATGGCATAAATTTAAAGGCCTTGGAAATTTTGAAAGACAAGGCTCCGGCTCTTTTTATCACGGCCGACCTGGGCATTGGAAACGTAAAAGAAGTTGATATTGCCAACAAAATGGGTTTTGAAGTAATAATTGTCGACCATCACGAAACTTTGGCCGGCGTGCCCCAGGCTTCAATAATCGTCGATCCAAAACAGCCATGCGACAACTATCCTTTTAAAGGGTTGGCCGATGTTGGAGTGGCTTATAATTTATGCCTGGAAATGCTTGGGGAAGGCATTTCTGAAAATTTGAAAAATAGTTTTTTGGAGTTGGCGGCCCTGGGAACAATTGCCGACATGGTTCCGCAAGTTGAACAAAACGAAGAAATTATTGAGCAGGGGTTGAGGGTTTTAAAAAATACTTTTCGCCCCGGGCTTCGGGCGTTTTTAGAAATTTTGTCCGCCCAAGGCGGACCAGCCTCGGGCTGGGGAAACGTTTTTATACAAAAAATTATTTCAGCTCTCAATGCTTCAGAATCGGTTAATTTTGTAAGCGAATCTTATTTTCTTTTAACTTGTCCCGATATTTCAAAATGTAAAGAAATGGCGCAAGCGCTTTTAAATAAAAATTTTTTGAAACAGCAGACGGTTAAAGTCATAATGCAGGAGATTGACAGGAGAGTTTCGCAAAAGCCAGACGAAGCAATTATATTTGAAGGAGATCCTTCCTGGAGATTAGTTTTGGCGGGCCCGGTAGCCTCAATAACTTGCGGAAAATACAATAAACCCGCTTTTATTTTTAAAAAAATGGACGAAGAATCATGCGGGTCGGTGAGAAACCCGGAAGGAGCAAGTTCTGTTGATGCCATAAAATCGTGCTCAAATCTTCTGCTGACCTTTGGCGGACACGCGCAAGCATCGGGTTTTCGCATTAAAAATGAAAACCTGGAAGAGTTTAAAAAATGCTTGAACGAATTTTTTAAAAAGTAAATTATGAAAAAAATTATTATTTATACAGATGGCGGCAGCAGGGGCAACCCGGGCAAAGCGGCCATTGGGGTTGTTTTTTGCAACGAGAGAGAGCAGATTATTAAAAAATATGGAGAATATTTGGGAGATAATTTGACTAATAATGAAGCGGAATACTCGGCTGTGATTTTTGCTTTAAAAAAGTTCAAATTGCTTTTTGGCAAAGCAATTGCCGAAACTTCGGACGTGGAAATAAGAGCTGATTCGGAGCTTGTTGTAAAACAGCTTAATGGCGAGTATAAAATTGAAAACGAGAAGATACAGAAATTTTTTATAGAAATTTGGAATTTAAAAATTGATTTTAAGTCAATAAAATTCAAGCACATTTTAAGGGAAAAAAATAAAGAGGCAGACAGATTGGTGAATGAGGCCTTGGACAATAGTGCTGCAAGCCGGCGTTTGTTGTAATTTGAGTGTTGCTTTTGCTGTCTGTTTCTTGGTAAAATAACATAATATATTAGTATTAATTAAAATCTATATGAGCGAAAATAAAAAGATATTAGTTGTAGAAGACGATTCAGTTTTGCGGAATACAATAATAGACAAGCTTACAAGCGAGGGGTTTGAGGCGCTGGGAGCTAAAAACGGCCAAGAGGGTTTGGATTTGGCTTTGCAGGCCCACCCGGACCTGATTTTAGTGGATATTCTCATGCCTGTTATGGACGGCATGGAAATGACAACCAAATTAAGAGAGGATGAGTGGGGAAAAGACGCAAATATAATTGTTTTAACCAATTTGAACGATGAGAAAAGAATAGCCGACTTTTTAGAGCAGGGCACTTATGATTATTTAGTAAAATCCAACTGGTCTTTGGACGAAGTCGTAAAAAAGGTCAAAGAAAAATTAAATATTAATACCTAATTTATATGGAAGAAAAAAACCAATATATTTCTTTAATATCGGAAATTATCGAGAAGCAGGCGGTAATTTTAGGCCCCGACATAGCTCTTTTAAAGGCTCGTAATGTTTTGGGTTTGGTAATTGACAACAACGGCAAGGTATCTGACATTAAGGGCAACCCTGCAGACGTTGTCCAGCAGTTAATAGATGAATATGTTCAGCTTTCCGGGCAAATTGTAAAGGGCGCATTAAGCTCTATTTTTACTAAATATCCGGATATTAAAAAAGTCGAATAATTAATTTAAAATATCTATGAATTACTTACCCATGATTAGAGATGCAATTTTAGGGGTCGGCTGGCCGGTTTTAATTGCCGGAAGCATTTATCTTTTTGCAAAAGGCAATGGAGTTTATAAACTGGTAAAAGGGTCGTTAATCGGCAAATTGACAAAGGTGCTTGTTCTGACAATTTTGGTTGAGATGTATAGTTTGGGAATAGTTACCACGGCTCTTATGTTTTGCGATGAAAGAGGTATTTATTTGGGTTTGCCGGTTTTTTTAGTTTGGTTTGTTGTGTTTATTTTAACTTTGAAAGTTTTAGGAGATGCCCAAAAAGAAGTTGATAAAATGACCGGCGGACAAAAGTAAATTTTAAAATTTTTGGTGGAAATAGAAGACATAATCACTATACTGGTTTTTGTTATATCCGTTTTTATCGGTGTTTTTTCGTTTTATAAAAGCAGGAAATTAAGAATTGATTTAGAAAAAAGAGAGGAAGACACCAAAAGAAGAATGTACGAGCTTTCTATTTTAAAAGAACTGGGCGACAGGATTGGTTATTCTTTAAACGTTCAAAACATAATAGACATAATTACAGGCTCCTTGCATCAGTTTATTGATTACAGCGTTGTTTCCTATATGTTTTTGGAGCCGGAAAAAGTAATTTTTAAAGTTCATCTTGAAAAATCGGTTTCGCGTAAATTTGTTGATGAGATAAAATTAAGAATGCTGAAATCTGTTTCTGCGCTTTCCGGCGTTGATTTTCAAAAAACCAGAATTGAAGAAATATTATCGGGAGCTGTTTTGGCCGAAGAAATAGACGCTCCCGTGAATTCCTTTTTTAACATTCCTTTAGTTATTGCCGGCAAGGTTGTGGGTGTTTTGACTATTGCCGACGTTGAGAGCGGCCTTTACAAAGAAGAGGAAATGACCATTCTTTATAAAATAACTCAGCAGGCCTCGCAGGCTGTAACCCGTTTGCAGGAGGTTGTGGAAATAGAGCAGAAAAAATTAAACGCCATGATGGAAAGCATGTCCGAAGGAGTGGTTATGACAGATTTAGATTACAGAATTCTTGTAGTTAACCCTGCCGCAAAACAAGCCGTTGGCCTTGATGGAAAAAAGGAAATAACAGTTTTTGATTTTGTCGATAAATTAAGCGGCAAATTCGATTTTAGGGGAAGAATTGAAGAAAGCGTAAAGTTAGATAAAGTTTTTATTTCCGAAGAGGTCCAATTAAATGAGCGATTTTTTCAGATAATTGTTTCTCCGGTAAAAAGCAGGACTGCAGGAGATAAGGAAAATATTTTGGGAAGCGTTACAATTTTCAGGGATGTCACCCATGAAAAAGAAATTGAGAAAATGAAAGAAGATTTCACTTCAATGATTGTCCACGAACTAAGAACTCCTTTAGACGGCGTAAAAAAAGTAATTGAATTAATTCGTACAACAAAAGTTAAAAAAGAGCAGCAAATGAATTATTTCCAAATGATGTACCACAGCTCTTCAGACATGCTTGAGTTAATAAATAATCTTTTGGATGTAGCCAAAATAGAAAGCGATAAATTTAAAATAGTAAAGCAGCCCGCCAGCATAAAAGAAGCAATTGAAAACCGCGTAAAAATGCTGGAAGTTGCAGCCAAAGACGCAAAAGTTGAGCTTGTCACGCGCATTGGCCAAGATGTTCCGGAAAAAGTTAATTTTGACAGGAATACCATTTCGCAAGTTTTAAATAATTTAATTTCCAACGCAATTAAATTTACCAAAGAAAACGGAAAAATTGTTGTAAGAGTTTTATTGCATAAAAACGGGCAGGACGTCATAAAAGAGGCGGGGGACAAAAACGTTACCTGGTTTTTAAAAGATGGCATTGACTATGCAAAAATACCCGATTCGTTGTTTATTTCTGTTACCGACAATGGAATCGGCATTTCACCTGAAGCAATTAATGAGCTTTTCATTAAGTTTTCACAAGTTAGAAATATGTTTACAGAAAAAGGCGGCACGGGCTTGGGCCTGGCAATTGTAAAAAGCATTGTGGAGTCGCATGGCGGAATAGTTGGGGTGGAATCTGTTGAGGGCCGGGGGAGCACATTTTATTTTACAATTCCAATAACTTAAAATATAAACAAAAAGCCCCGCTTAGCGGGGTTTTTTGTTGCCTCAGCAAGACTATAAGCCGAATTCTGTGTTATGTGATCATCTGTCTGCCCATTCGATTGCTCTCAGGGTCAAGCGAACTACTTTTAACAGAATTTCGAGATGTATTTAACCCAATCTTCTGCTTTGTTCTTGCGCCCAATAAGGATTTAGCCGTTTCAGCCCAACATTGCTATTGGGATATTCCGCAAGCGGAATGCATTGCCTTTCGGCTTTGCCGTTTCTGTTCGCACCTCGCACATTACTGTGGACGGCCGTTAGCCGCTATTTTTTTACCCTAAACCTTGCGGTCGGGTGGTGTTCGGACTTTCCTCCCCAAACTTGCGTTTGAAGCGATCACTCATCTTGCTGAGACTCTTTTATAATACCAAATCATGCCTATTTGTCAAGCAGGGCGCTATTTGTAAAAAAGCCAAAAAAATAGTAAAGTAAATAATAATTTACCAATGATTCAGAAATTTCTAAACACCCAGACAAAGTCCATCAGTTCTGCTTCTCTAATTTTGGCGGGTTCTTATTTTCTAAGCGCCCTTTTAGGCTTAATTCGCGATCGTCTTTTAGCCGGAACTTTTGGCGCGGGAAATGAACTAGACGTTTACTACACAGCCTTTACTGTGCCCGATTTTATTGCTTTAATTTTAATTTTTGGCGCAATTGCCGCAGCCGTAATCCCAATTTTCAGCTCTTATTTTATAAAAGATGAAAAAGAAGCGTGGAAATATGTTTCAACCCTGCTGAATGTTTTTTTATCTTTTTTAATTTTAATCTGCGTCATTTTAATAATTTTTACCCCATTTTTAATTTCTGTAATAGCGCCGGGTTTTTCAGGAGCCAAAAAAGAAACAGCTGTTTTGTTAATGCGCATTATGTTTTTGAGCCCCATAATTTTGGGAGCCTCAAACCTAATTTCGGGAATTTTGCAGGTTTTTCACAGATTTTTGGTGACAGCCTTAGCCCCTTTGCTCTACAACATAGGAATTATAATTGGCATTTTCTTTTTTCTTCCGCGTTTTGGTTTGCCCGGTTTAGCCTGGGGAGTGGTTTTGGGGG
>JAPLZD010000074.1 GCA_026395195.1 Candidatus Staskawiczbacteria bacterium | reverse complement strand
TGTAATCTTTTAATTCCATGAATTGTTTGTCACATTCAACACAATAGTAAATTTGTTTATTTTCATATTTACCATATTTTCTAGTACTTTGACACTGACAGTATATGCATGGTGTTTTAAGTTTTGGAGCAAAAATTTCTGATGCAGTAAGAGGGGTTGAAGCAATAAATATAAAAACTCTTGAAGCCAAAAATTTTACAAAAGAGCAGTGCCAGTTTTCTTTGAAAAATAGCATCTTCAAGAAAAACAAAAATTTGGTTATTACTTCAGCTGTTTTGGAATTTCGAAAGAAAGATACAAGCGAAATTAAAGACAAAATAAAAGAATTTTTAGAATACAGAAAAATAAGGCATCCTATAAATTTTCCTTCTGCCGGTTCAACCTTCGTAAACCCCGAAATTAAAGGCAAAACACTTCCAGCCGGCGTTTTAATTGCAAAATGCGGATTGGCGGGAAAACAAATGGGGAAGGCGAAAATATCAGAAAAACATACTAATTTTATAATTAATCTTGGCGGAGCAAAATCCGAAGATGTTTTAGCTTTAATGGACTTAGCAAGGAAAAAAGTTAAAAAAACTTTTGGAATAAATTTGAAAACCGAAGTGCAATTAGTCGGATTTTAATCTATAATAAGATAATGAAAATTATAATCAAAGCAAAAAACATAAATTTATCCGGAGAGCTGAATAATTTTATTGAAGAAAGGTTTTACGGACTTAAAAAATTTATTGATATTTTAAAATATGAAGACGAGATAGGCAAAACCCTGGCGGAAGTTTTTGTTGAAGTTGAAAAGGAGACAATGCACCACAAAAAAGGAAATATTTTTCGGGTGAAGTCCAGAGTTTATTTGCCCGGCCGGGAGATCATTTCAATGGCAAGGGCAGATGATTTGCAGAAAGCCATTATTGAAGCTAAAGATGAATTAAAATTAGAAATTGAAAAATATAAAGAAAAAAAAATTACTTTACACGACAGGAGAGCAAGAAAATTAAAGAGTCAAATTGTAAAATAGGAATACATCCAAATCGCATTGAATAAATGCGGTTTTTCGTATAATCTGATATATATGAGCATTTTATCGAAGATTTTTGGGGACAACAATGAAAAGTACATAAAAAGCCTTGGGCCGATTGTTGAAAAAATAAATTCTTTTGAACCCGAATTCGAAAAATTATCCGCAGAGCAGTTAAAGGAAAAAACAAAGGAATTTAAGAGAAGGCTAAACCCCTCGACAGGCTCGGGGCAGGCTTTGGATGAAATAATGCCGGAGGCTTTTGCGCTAGTCCGCGAGGCTTCAAAAAGAACCTTGAATCAGCGGCATTTTGACGCCCAGTTAATCGGCGGAATTGTTTTGCATCAGGGAAAAATTGCTGAGATGAAAACAGGAGAGGGAAAAACTTTGGCGGCAACCTTGCCGGCCTATTTGAATGCTTTGGAGGGGAAAGGGGTGCACATTGTAACTGTCAACGATTATCTGGCAAAAAGAGATATGGTTTGGATGGGCCAAATTTACGATGCTTTAGGATTAACTGCAGGTTGCATAGTAAACGAATCGGGCTACGTGTACGACGCTAATTATAAAAATGAAGCCACGGATAAAGAAAGAGATTTAGTAGGCGCATTTAAAGTTGAGAAAAATTATTTAAAGCCAACTGGCAGAAAAAAGGCTTATGCAGCCGACATTACCTACGGGACTAACAACGAATTTGGATTTGATTATTTGCGCGATAACATGGTTTATCAACCGAGCGCAGAGGCGCAGCGAGGCCATAATTTTGTAATTGTTGACGAGGTAGATTCTATTTTAATTGACGAAGCGCGCGTGCCTTTGATAATTTCAGGCGAGGCAGAAGAAGCAACAGAAAAATATTATTCTTTTGCAAAAGTTGTGGCTCCCTTAGAAAAAGAAAAAGATTATGAGGTTGATGAAAAAGCAAAAACTGTAACGTTCACAGATGCCGGACAAAATAGGGTTATAAAAAGTTTGGGAGCCGACCCTTGGCTGGAAAACGACATTACAACAACGCACCAGTTAGAATCTGCCTTGCGGGCAAAAGCCCTTTTCTTTAAGGACAGAGATTATATGGTAAAGAACGGAGAAATTCTGATTATAGACGAATTTACCGGCAGAATTTTGCCGGGCCGCCGCTGGTCGGCAGGGTTGCATCAAGCAGTGGAGGCGAAAGAGGGCGTTAGGGTCCAAGCAGAATCAATTACCATGGCAACGATTACTTTTCAGAATTATTTTAGAATGTATAAAAAATTGGCCGGCATGACAGGAACCGCGCTTACTTCAGCGGAAGAATTTGATAAAGTTTATAAATTGGATGTTGTTGCTGTCCCGCCCAACAAGCCCATGGCAAGAAAGGATTTTGCAGACAAAGTTTTTAAAACAGAACAAGGAAAATTTACAGCCATTGTCAGGGAAATTGAAGAGTTAAATAAAAAAGGCCAACCGATTTTGGTTGGCACAAGATCGGTTGAAAGAAATGAATATTTAGGGAAATTGTTGGAAACAAAAGGAATTTCGCATAATATTTTGAATGCCAAAAACCACGAAAGAGAAGGAGAAATTATTGCTCAGGCAGGCAAAAAGGGAGCCGTGACAATTGCCACAAACATGGCAGGCCGAGGAGTCGATATTATCTTGGGCGGGAATCCTCCGGAAAAAGAAATTGCACAAGAGGTTAAAAATCTTGGCGGGCTTCATGTAATGGGAACAGAAAGGCATGATGCGAGAAGAATTGACAATCAGTTAAGGGGAAGGTCGGGCAGGCAGGGAGACCCCGGCACAACGCAATTTTTTGTTTCTTTGGAAGATGACTTAATGCGTATTTTTGGCGGAGACAAAATAAAATCTTTAATGACTGCCTTAAAAGTTCCGGAAGACGAACCAATTCAGGCAGGAATGATTTCCGGAGCCATTGAGTCTTCGCAGGAAAAAATTGAAGGATTTAATTTTGACGCCCGGCATCATCTGTTGGAATACGACGATGTTTTAAATAAACACAGGGAAATTATTTATAAAAAAAGAAAAGAAATTTTGAATGCGGAAAATTTGAAAGATAAAATTTTGGAAATTTTCCAAAAAGCCGGATTGACGGAAGACGATTATAATAAAAAAGAAAAAGAATTAGGACAGGAAAACATGAAGCAAATGGAAAAAATAGTCAGTTTGCGCATTTTGGATATGCTCTGGCAGGAGCATTTGTCTTACATGGACCATATCAGAGATTCTGTCAGGTTGCGGGCGTACGGGGGTAGAGACCCTCTGGTGGAATATAAAAATGAAGGGCACCGCGCTTTCGGCCAGCTGTTGGCGACCATTGATGCAACTATTGCCGAAAACATTTTAAAAGCCGGCATGGAAAAACCAAGGCCCTCGGCGCAATTTTTTACGATTGAAGAGAACAAAAAAGAAACTGGCAGAAATGACCCATGTCCTTGCGGTTCGGGCAAAAAATGGAAAAAATGCGGAATGTTAAATACAGAAGAACATCAAAAATTAATGCAAGAAAAGAAATAATGACAGGCAAAAAAGGGTTTTCAACATTGCTGGGGTTGCTGATAATTTTAATTGCAGCATTTATTTTTTTCAGTCCGACGCTGTATTTAAGGTATATGGCTGTTTTTGATAAGGACAGAATTATTTACGAAACCAACGTTCAGCGGGTGAAAAATGGCTTGCCCTCTCTGACTAAAAATGAAATATTAAACCAAATGGCAGAGGCTAAAGCCAAAGATATGTTTGCTAAGCAATATTTCGACCACGTTTCTCCCGACGGGTATGGCCTTGAGGATCTGGCCCGAGATTATGGATACAAATATGTTGAAGTGGGAGAAAATTTGCTTGAAGGAAATTTTAACGATGAAAAGCAGATATTAAATGATTGGATGAACAGCCCTGAGCACAGGCACAATATTTTAAATGAAAAATTTACAGAAATGGGAGCGGCCGTTATAAAAGGCAAATATGAAGGCAGGACGGTTTGGATGGCAGTTCAGGAGTTTGGCGTGCAGTGAGTTTATGGGCGATTAATTTATTAATTATGAGAATAAAAACAATAATAATTTTGATTTTAATTATTGCAGCGTTTGGCGCCGGCATTTATTTTAAAGATGATGCAATAAGATTGTTCGCGGGTTTTAGCGCCAGTGTGCAAAATTTTAAAAAGCTAGATATACAAAATTTAATATCAGAGGCAGAAAAGAAAATTTTTTTGCCGCCGCCGTTAAATATTGGAGGCCTCGGAAATCAAGTTGTTTTATTGCAAAGCAAAATTATTTCTGAAACCAATTTGCAAAGGCAGGAAAATGGGAATTTGCCGGCATTAACAGAAAACCAAACGCTTAATGAAGTCGCTTCAGCCAAAGCAGCTGATTTGTTTTTGAATCAATATTTCGAACACGTTTCGCCCTCGGGCGTGGGGCCCGGAGAGTTGGCGCAGAGTTATGGATATGACTATATAATGGAGGGAGAAAATTTGATATTAGGAAATTTTTCCTCGGAAAAAGAAGTGGTGCAAGATTGGATGAACAGCGCGGGACACAGAGCCAATATTTTAAATAATCGCTACACGGAAATTGGGGCGGCGGTTGTAAAGGGAACTTACAAAGGCCAAATAGTCTGGATTGGCGTGCAGGAATTTGGCTTGCCCTCATCTTTTTGCGAACGCCCCAGTGAAGCTTTCAAAAACGAAATTGATTCAAATAAAACACAGTTAGACTTTTTAACATCACAGCTTGATGCAAAAAAACAGCAGCTTGAAGCTTCCGGCCGCGGCTCGCCCGGCTACAATCAAATGGTTAACGATTACAACCAGCTGGTTCAAGATTACAATTCCTTGGCTCAAACAACTAAAAATTTTGTGGTGCAATATAACGAACGGGTGAATAGTTTTAATAATTGCGTCGCCGGAAAATAAAGGCTGGCAAATTTGCTAGAAATGTGGTATAAAAATTTGGGACAATAAAGCAGTTCTTTCCAGGAGATTAGGCATGCTTAACAAAATATTCCGGTCTGTCATAAGAGCAGGTGTAAAATTTAGGGGCAGGGCGTTTTTTTTGGCAGTTGGCATTGCCGTTGAAGAGATCGTGGCGAATGCCTTTGACTATGCCCTGTATCCCTTTGTTGTATGGAAGTACGGCTTGGTAAAAGGCGGGGTGATGATGGCCTTATTTTCTCTGGCATTTTGCTACGCCACATTAATTGTCTACAACTTAACTAAGAAAGATTGGTTTGGGATTGAGCTTCTAAAAGAGCTGCGCGAATATAAAGGCAGGGGGAAAATATTTGGTGCAATGTCCTGGATATTAAAGAAGGGGCAGGTTGCATCTTTTGTTTTTCTATCTTTGAAGTTTGACCCGTTTACCACCGTAGCCTATATACGAACAGGCGCCAATGAATTTCCGAAAATGGATTGCAGAGCCTGGAAAATATTCTTTGGCAGCTGGCTTTTAGGCAATCTTTCCTGGTTGGCAGTTGTTTTTACCGGCGTATCCTTAGTCAAGGTTTTCTGGGAAACCGTACACTGAGTTTGCGCTTTTTTATTATAGGAATATAATTATAAAATATTAATCAATAAAAAAATATGGCAGAAAAGAATTTACACTCAGAGGCCGCTAATTTACAGGAACGCTTAGAGGTTTTGCCTGTAAACGAGCGCGAAAAATTAGAAAAATCATGGGATAGTTTAAAAGCAATGATTCCGGAAGGCGAGCCGCCAGAAGGAATTAACATATCAAAAGTTGAATTTAAAAATTCCGAAGAGAGAAGGGCTAAAGTTGATGAAATGCAAAAATTTCTTTTAAAAGCTTTTGAGGGGGAAGAAATGGTTGATGAAATGCAAATGGATATTGGCATGCAACACGAAATTGTTGATTATTACGAGGCAAGAGATGCAGAGGGAAAAATGGTATCGCTTTTATCTTCGCAAATGGTTGAGTCAAAGAATAAGCTTGGCGAATCGGAACTTTCTATGGTTGTTTGGTATGTGGCGAATGATCCTGATTATAAGGGAAAATCTGTCACTAAACAGCTAGGTGCAGCTGCTTTGGAAGGATTTCTGCAAAAAGCCAAAGACCAATTAAAACCAGCAAAAGCAATTTTGGGAGAAGCAGAGCTGGGCGATGAAGACGAGGCAAAAAGGGAAAAAGCATTTAACCGTTATGCCGACATGAAAAGGCTTTATGGAAAAGATAAAAAAGGAAAACTTTTTGAAGTGTTGTACGAAGCTCCGCCGGAAGATGAATCAACAAAGGGAGCGCCAGCCCATTTTATGGCTAAAATGGTTGATGGAAATAATACACTAAGCAAAGGAGACTATATGGAGCTAGTAAAAGGAATTCACGCTCAATATACAAGGCCGGAATATTCTACGCCAGAGTATGCTGCCTTTGAATATGGAGGAAAACCAGAAGATTATTCGTTAGAAAAAGTTGAGGGTGGGAGGCAAAGATACATAGGAGTAGTAGAAAATATTCAAACAAAAATTGAAAAAAAATTAAAACCGGCGCAAGGAGATTTGGTTTTTCTGTCTGAAAGAGAATTTAGGAAAGAATTATAATGGAAAAAGAAATTTTTGATAAGATAAAAAAAGAAGCAAAAGAAATGCTTACAGGAATTAATTCCTGCCACGAATGGGAACACACAGAAAGAGTTTATAATTTAGCCATGCATATTGGCAAAAAGGAAAATGCCGATTTGGAAATTTTGGGTTTGGCCGCAATTTTGCATGATATTGCCAGAAAGGAGCAGGACGAATCTAATGGAAAAATCGACCACGCCCAAAAAGGAGCTGAAATGGCAAAAAAGATTTTATCAAAGTATAATCTGCCAGAAGAAAAAATAAAAAATATTTGCCATTGCATACAAGCTCATAGATACAGAAATAATATAATTCCTGAAACAATAGAGGCAAAAGTGTTATACGATTCTGACAAATTGGATTCTATAGGAGCTATAGGTACCGGAAGAAATTTTTCTTTTGCCGGGCACTTGGGTGCCAAGGTGCATGATAAAAATGTTAATTTAGATAAATCAGCTGAATATACTCAAGACGATACGGCATACAGAGAATATATGGTTAAGTTGAGACATATAAAAGACAGAATAATAACAAATGAAGGAAAAAGAATTGCTGAGGGACGACACAAGTTTCAGGAAAAATTTTTTGAAAGATTAAATAAAGAAGTAGACGGCGAAATTTAATATGAAAATTGCAATTGTTTCGGATACGCATAATAATTGGGCAAATTTTCAAAAAGCCATTGAGTGGATAAAAAATGAAAATATTCAGCTGATTTTGCATTGCGGAGATATTTCAAGCCAGGAAATAATTGACGACGCAAAAAAATTATTTGGAAATGATATCAAATTTGTAAAAGGAAACGCAGACTGGGATTTGGACTTGCCAGAAAGTTTGGAAGTGGAATTTAATTCTAAAAAAATTGGATTCGTGCATTTTCCGGATATTGCAAAAAAAATGGCGCAGTCGGGAAAATATGATATGGTTTTTTACGGCCATACGCACCGGGCTTGGGACGAACGGGTGCCCTCTGGGCGTGGCGAAACCCACATGATAAATCCGGGTGAGCTGGCCGGCCAATTTTACAAACCAACTTTTGCGGTTTATGATACAAGTAGCGGGAATCTTGAATTAAAATTATTAGAAAAATTATGATATCTTATAAATGCGATAAATGCGATAAACATTTTTTAAACGGAGTGGACTTATCACATCATATTGAAAATCAGCACGGGCAAATACCAAGCATCAGCGAAAAAAAGTGCCCGCAATGTTTTAGCAAAAAAATTAGTTTTATTGCCAAGGCTTTTGAAAATGGAAAAGAAAAACATCATATATATTACTGTTCTGTTTGCAAGCAAGCCCTAAAAATAGAACTCAATTAGAGATAAGCCAAAACCGCCCGCGGGCGGTTTTTTCGTTAAACCGGGAAATATTGACTATTTACAAAAAAGGGATATAATAATTCTATTACTTTCAAT
The DNA here is from genome assembly GCA_026395195.1 of Candidatus Staskawiczbacteria bacterium. Classification (GTDB taxonomy): domain Bacteria; phylum Patescibacteriota; class Minisyncoccia; order Minisyncoccales; family Staskawiczbacteraceae; genus XYD1-FULL-39-28. The sequence goes on along the minus strand of JAPLZD010000074.1, from coordinate 278 downwards.
TTAAAAATATGCAGCAGAAATATTATATCTTTATTGGCGTGCTAATCTTGGCTGTTTTGGCCGGGATTTTTTCATACCCAGCTTATTTTAACAAGTCAGTTGATTTTTTAAATAATAAATTATCTTGGACCCTTCCGCATTTTCCGGAAAAGCCATTTATTTTAGGACTTGATTTGCAAGGCGGAGTAAGTTTGGTTTACCAGGCAGATTTGAGCCAGACCCAAGATAAATCAGCGGCAATGTCCGGGCTTCGCGATGTGATTGAAAGAAGAGTAAAT
>JAPLZD010000023.1 GCA_026395195.1 Candidatus Staskawiczbacteria bacterium | reverse complement strand
ACTTCTTTCCAGGATGGACGGAGGCGACAACGCCGAAAATGCAGAAATACTGCAAGCCCTCATGGAAAATGCCGCAAAGGCGCATGACGACAACCCCGAAGAATCCTGGGCAACACATCTTGCCTATAAGCAGAAAATCCTGGCAAGAATTCAGGAAAAGTCTTTGGCCGCCATCGCCTAATTTTGCCCCTCAAGGCAAAGGACTGGCAAGTCCGCAGGGCCCAAACACGTTTTGGGTCTTTTATTTTGCATTAGCACTTGATTTTTTCTATTTTTCTGCTATAATACAGAGTATAAAACATGGAAAAAGATACAAAAAAAGAAGAGGAATATTTAAACGGCTGGAAAAGGGAGCGGGCTGATTTTTTGAACTACAAAAAAGATGAAATGGAACGGATTGGCCAATTGGTAAAATATTCAAACGAGGAATTAATCCTAAATATTATGCCAATTTTAGATAACTTTTATCTCGCTGAAAAACATTTACCAGAAAATAAAGAATTTGCCAGTGGATTTACGCAAATAAAAAAGCAACTCGAGGATTTTCTGAAAAAAGAGGGGATTGAGCCCATAAAAACCTTCGGCGAAAAATTTGACCCAAATTTAATGGAAGTTGTGGAAGAAATTGAGACCAAAGAAAAAGAATCTGGCGTAGTAATTGAAGAAACACAAAAAGGTTATACCCTTCATGGCAAAATGATTAGAGTAGCAAAAGTAAGGGTAACGAAGTGAACACTTACCCCGTCGAATGACTGGGGTAAAAATTAGCAAATAAAATTATGGAAACAAGAATAATAAAACAAAAGGTAAATTTTGACGAGTTAAAAAAGATTGCCAGCGAGGGTTATGGTGAAATGGTAAAAGCAGTTGTTGATGTTGACCTGGGAATTATGGCAGTTGGCGGAGAATTGCACGCCGACGAAAGTGAAATGTTATTCGCGCAGGGCTCAAAAAATGAGGACTTGTGGGGGATTAACATTTATTTAGACAGGCCGGAAAATGATCGTTTAGAGTACAACTCCTTAATTAATGTAAAGCCGTCGGTTAACCGGTCAATGGATATCCAAAGCCCGGAAATAAAAGAAAAAATAATAAAAATTGTAAATAGTTTGATAGAATGGAATCCATAATAAACAAAAATTTAAATATAGAACGCTGGCAGAAACTTTCTTTAAGCCAGCAACTTGCCAATATAGGCAGCGAGGTCAGCAGAACTTTAAGTTTGAAGCAAAAGGGCGACAAAGAAAATATGGAGAAATCTTTCTTCCGCGCGATAGAATTAATTGATTTAACTATTGCCGACAAAAGATGGAAAAACCGGGTTTTGGAAATTTTCAAACTGCGCGAAGTTGTCTGCGATTTATTTTTTGGAAAGAATGTTTTTCACACAAATCCCGAATTCCTAAAAAACTACTTCTTATTTTTTGCATTAAATAATATGGCATTTAGCAAATAAATATGACAATGAAGGTTTTTGGAAATAAAAAAATGGAGAAAGTTAGTTTAGAAATGGCGCGACAATTTTTAGGGAAAACGGTTAGGGTTGAAATTGATCGGCCTGTAGGCTCCAAACATCCGCAACATAAATTCGTTTATACAGTAAATTATGGTTACATCAACGGCACAAAGGCGCCCGATGGAGAAGAACTGGACGCCTATTACCTTGGAACCGACAAACCCTTACAGACCGCCGAAGGAATAGTAAAAGCAGTTATACATAGGTTAGATAACGATGACGACAAACTCATTGTAATGCCGAAAGAAACCGACCTATCAGACGCAGAAATTGAAGCAGAGGTAGCGTTCCAGGAAAAATGGTTCAAGCATATAATTATTAGAAAATAGGGCATTCCACGAAAAAGTGGAATAGTGGGGAAAGAGAAATAATGATATTTAGGTAGTATTTCACGCCACGTGAAAAAATATAAAAATAATCATCTTAACATATGTTAAGATGCAAGATAATAGAATAGTCGGGTTGTCGTATGACAACCAACGCAGAATCAGTAAATAAAATTAGTTGTAAATAAAACCATTGATAAAAATAATTAAAAAATAAATTTATGGAAAAAAATAAATTAATTTTGCCGGTTGTTATTTTATTGGGATTTATAATTTGGGGCGGGTTTTTTTATGCGAGCCAAATAAATAAAAAACAGGATAATTTTCAGAAAAAAATAGATTGCGAAAAATATAAAAGTCAGATACTGGACAAAATAAACCGATTTAATAGCGCCCAGAAACCTGAGCTCAGGAATGGCGATAATACAGGGACAAATCCAGACTACAATTTATATGTTGAGAGCGATGAATTAAAGGAGATATTTTACAGCCCTAAAGTTAATTCGTGCCTTTATGTGGAGTCCGACAAAACACTGATGAAACTTGGCGCAGATGCAAAGCCAGATGTCGGAAATTGGAGCACGCTTTATGAAACATATTATTTAATCGATGCATTAACTAATGAAAAAATTGATTTTTACCAAGGGCTTCCGTTTCTACAAATAATTTCCAGAGGGGATGTTTTTAATTCGGAAAAGCAGGCAAATGAAATAATAAGCGCATACAAATAATAAAATAATAAATAAAATAAAAAACATATGTCAAAAATTTTAGGGATAGACTTAGGAACAACATTTTCGGCGATGGCGGTGGTGGAAGGCGGAGAGGCGAAGATTGTGGAGAATAAAGAGGGGGCAAGGACTACGCCGTCAATTGTTGCTATTACAAAGTCGGGGGAACGTGTTGTAGGCGTGCTTGCTAAAAGGCAAGCTGTCACGAACCCGACAAATACAATTTTCTCCGTTAAGCGTTTAATTGGAAGAAAGTTTTCTGACCCGGAAGTGCAAAGAGACAAAAAATTGTTGCCGTACGAGATTAGAGAATCTGCGGACGGCCTGTCCGGCCAGGGCGGAGTTGATGTTAAAATGGGTGACAAATGGTTAAATCCTGCGGAAATTTCGGCAATGATTTTGCAAAAATTAAAAGCCGACGCGGAGGCTAAGTTGGGAGAGGTGATAACTGAGGCGATTATTACTTGCCCGGCATATTTTGATGACGCGCAAAGAAAAGCAACAAAAGTTGCAGGAGAAATTGCAGGTTTTGTTGTAAAAAGAGTCATCAATGAACCAACTGCCGCTGCTTTGGCTTACGGTTTGAACAAAAAGAAGGATGAGAAGATAGTAGTTTACGATTTTGGGGGCGGGACATTTGACGTTACCGTGATGGAAATTGTGATGTCAGAAGGCGACGATAAAGAATCGCAGGGTAGCATTGAGGTAAAAGCAACCGGCGGAGACACACACCTTGGGGGTGACGATTTTGACCAGAGAATTATGGACTGGATTGTAAAAGAATTTAAAAAAGACAATGGAGTTGATTTGTCAAAAGACAATTTAGCTCTGCAGAGAATTAAAGAATCGGCTGAAAAAGCGAAAATTGAGTTGTCTTCAAGTTTGGAAACCGAAATTAATTTGCCATTTATTACTTCCGACCAATCTGGCCCAAAACATTTGCTTTTGAAATTAAAAAGAGCTCAATTGGAAGAAATGGTGCATGATTACATTGATAAATCCATTGAGTTGGTAAAAAAAACAATGAAAGACGCCGGGATGGAACCAAAAGATATAAATGAAGTTGTGTTGGTTGGGGGGCAGACAAGAATGCCGAAAATGATTGAAGAAGTTAAAAAATATTTTGGCAAAGAGCCAAACAAGGAGGTAAATCCCGACGAAGTTGTGGCAATGGGGGCCGCAATTCAGGGCGGAATTTTGTCTGGAACTGCGGGAAAGGACGTACTGTTGCTGGATGTGACTCCATTGTCATTAGGAATTGAAACATTTGGCGGAGTAAATACAATTTTAATTTCAAAAAACACAACCGTGCCAACCGCAAAAACCCAGATTTTTTCAACTGCAGCTGACAGCCAGACGAGTGTTGAAGTGCACGTTTTGCAGGGCGAGCGCCCAATGGCGCAGGACAACAAAACCCTGGGAAGATTTATTTTAGACGGCATTCCGCCGGCTCCCCGAGGAATTCCGCAAGTTGAAGTAAGTTTTGACATTGATGCAAATGGAATTTTAAATGTTTCGGCAAAAGACAAGGCAACTAATAAATCTCAATCAATTAGAATTGAAGGCTCGTCTGGAATTTCAAAAGATGAAGTTGAAAGAATGAAAAAAGATGCGGAAACACACGCTTCTGACGACAAAAAGAAACAGGAAGTTATTGAAATAAAAAATGCCGCAGACACTATAATTTATGCTTCGGAAAAAACTTTAAAAGACGCAGGGGACAAAATAAAACCCGAGGATAAAAAAGAGGTTGAGGATAAAATTGTTGCGTTGAAGGAAGCTCAAAAAAATGATAATATAGAGGAAATTAAATCAAAAACAAAAGATCTGTCGGAAGCTATTCAGAAAATTGGAGCCGAACTTTATAAAAATCAGCAAAAGCCAGAGGAACCAAAAAAAGATGGCGATGAGCCGAAAGCCGAAGAAGGAAAATACACAGAACAAAAATAAACTAAATGGATTACTATGAAGTTCTTGGCGTGACAAAAACTGCCACGCAAGACGAAATAAAAAAAGCATTTCATAAGCTGGCCCACAAATATCACCCGGACAAGGGCGGCGATGAAAAAAAGTTTAAAGAGATAAACGAAGCTTATCAGGTGCTTTCGGACGCGCAAAAACGAGCCCAATACGACCAGTTTGGCCGGGTTTTTTCCGCCCAAGGCGGACCAGCCTCGGGCTGGGAAAACGGTGCGGGAGATTTTAATTGGGCCTGGGGAAACCCTTCGGCAAACTCAGGGGAAGTTGAATTTGATATTGGAGATATTGGAGAAGTTTTTGAGGAATTTTTTGGCGGAGGCGGAGCGCGCAGAGCTACAAAAAAAGATGCCAGGCGCGGCAAAGACATTCAGGTTGACATTGAAATTCCGCTGGAGAAGGTTTTAAAAGAGGCTGTTGAAAAAATTAGTTTGGTAAAACAGGTTGTTTGCCAAAGATGTAATGGCGCGGGAGCTGAACCAAATACAAAAGTAAAAGAATGTTTTTCTTGCAGAGGAACAGGACAAGTTCAGCAAGTTAGAAAAACATTTTTAGGTTCATACACAACAATAGCAACGTGCCCTGAATGCAAGGGCGAAGGCACAATTCCTGAAAAACCATGCAATGTTTGCCGGGGGGAAGGCAGAATAAAGGGCAAGGAAGAAATAGAAGTTCGCATTCCAGCAGGAGTTGACACAAACCAAGTAATAAAAATAGAAGGCAAGGGCGAAGCAGGCAGAAAGGGCGCAAAAGCAGGAAATTTGTTTGTAAGAATTCATGTAAGGGAGCATGCAGATTTTGTAAGAAGGGGAGATGATTTATTTTGCCAATCAGAAATTACTTTTTCACAGGCAACCTTGGGAGATGAAATTGAAATGAAAACCCTGGAAGGAACAAACATTTTGCTGGAAATTCCGCAGGGAACGGAATCTGGCAAGGTTTTGCGTATTTCCGGCAAAGGAATTCCAAGATTTGGCGGATATGGCAGGGGAAATATGTATGTGGAGTTGAAAATAAAAACTCCGAAAAAGCTTTCTCGGGAGCAAAAAAAAATTTTAGAGCAGTTGAAAAAAGAAGGATTGTAAGGTATGTATTTTGTATACTTTTTACATAGCAAAAGAAAAAATAATGTTTATGTTGGATGTACGTGCGACCTTGAAAGAAGACTTGCTGAACACAACAAAGGATTAGTAAAAAGTACAAAAAGCCGAGCGCCTTTAACATTGATTTATTACGAAAAATATGATAATCTTCCCTCAGCAAGAAGAAGAGAAGATTATTTCAAAAGTTTGTATGGCGCACGAAAAAGAAAAGAAATTATAGATGATCAGTTAAAAAAGTTAAAAGTATAACAAGCAGCCCTATTCGCGAACTTTTGGTTCGCGACGGGCCCGACAAAAACCTTATGGGTTTTTGTATCGGGCCCTTGTAGCTCAATTGGTAGAGCAGTTCCCTTTTAAGGAATTGGTTCCGAGTTCGAGTCTCGGCAAGGGCACAAATAAAAAACTCGCCCACGCGGGAGCGAGTATGGTTTTTGGGGTTCTTATGACTCGTTTTTGCTGCGGCCAATGTCGCCGTATAATTTGGTGCGATGCTCGGCCATCAGAAAAACTGTATGTTCGTCGTCTTTCGGCCACACCAGCATGCGGTATTTGCCGAACTTCAACCGATACCAATTTGCATCCTCAATGCGGAATGAAGCAACGTTGATGCTCCGTAAATTCGGCGCCATTCTTAACAAACGGCGAAGCGAGGCCACTGTTCTCCTGCCTCCGTGAGGCCAAACGCAGTACTGGTTAAGAATCTCTACAAGCTTAGTGCCGTCGTCTTCCGGCAGTAATTCCAGCGACCCCAAAACGCTTCTTGTTGTTGCGTTAACATAGAAAACTTGCCATGGCTTTTCTGGAGGTACGGTTTTACTTTTTTCTGGCGGCCATGTTTTGGCGCCATTTTTTTTCCTGCGTCTCAAAGATATTGGTTGTGCAGATTTGGAGCTTGGCTTAGGTTGCTGCGGTTGCAAACTAAGATTGTTCGCCGCAATCAAAACGCCCTTATCCCGCAGGTAAGCCCGCCTGGCGTCAAATGGCTCAGCCCATACGCGTAAAGCGCTATATACAACGTTGCGCATGTCGCTGAAGCCTTTTGTTCTTTGGCCAAGCAGATTGCGGGCAGATTTCTGGGTTTTTCTCCAATGACTCTCGAGATCGTCCAGCTTCTGTACAATGTTTTTGAAGAAACACAGTGTTCCATCTATCATATCAGGACAATCCCGAAGAGACTTCATTAATAAGTCAATAACCGGAGCCAAGCCGGCGCTGCGCGACGATATATTTCTCAGTTGCTCGCAAAGTTCTTCAACTTTAACCTGAAACCATCGTGGCACCGCTCCTATCTGTATTACTCCATTTTTTTCTAACTGGCCTTTGGCTTCCTTGTCGCATTTTTCAACTGCAGATAGCATCTGCTCCATATACAAGACTGTATTACGCAACGGCTCGCTTACTTCAGAAGATGTCTCCCGCGTTTTGGCATAGCAAGCCAAAAGCATTTCTTCTATTTCTCTTTCAAGCCTGACGGGATTAGGCTCCTCGGCATTAAATCTTTGCCATAGGGCTAAAAGCCCATCTGCCTCGCGGCGCTCTTGCTCGGTTAACTGCTGTTCGGTTGTCATAAGTTCCCTCAAATTGTAAAAGGTGCTGATATATTCTTTTAACACGATTTCCAATTATAATCAAGCGCAAAAAAGTTCTAAGAAAGACTTGAAATTTACCTGATTTTGGCATAATTTGAGGATAGCGCTCATTGAAAAGAAAGGAGGCGCTTATGTCTTTTCTTGAGGCAGCCGGCATTTTGTTTTTTGCGTATCCTGCAGGACTTGTGGTTGCGGTTTGGTTTGCTTTAGGCAGGCTTTTGGGAAGGATCGTGGTTTTGCACGAGGAAAGATTGCCGGAAAACGTGGAAAACACGATTATACCGTTCAATCACCCCTCGGTCATCGACCCCTTTTTGGTCGCTGGCTTGCTGTCTAAATACTACTTGCCCCATCCTCTCAAACAAGCCCCTCTCATCGCTGCCGATCGAAAGCATTTCTATGATAACAAGCTGCTTCTGGTTTTTCGCTCGGCCATGTATCCTGTTGACCGGGGAAATAAGGGCAGGGAGGCTTTTTCCATTCTTGGGATGAGAAAAACCAAGCGGCCCCTGATGATCGGACCTGAAGGCGGCAGGACCTTCAAATGCGAAGCAGGCAATTGGATGTACTGCGAGAAGGGCAACGACTCAAACGGCGGCAGAATAAGGCCCTTGAAGGGTGGAGCTGGACTTTTAGTCCAAAAGATGGGCGCCACCGTATTGCCGATAGCAATTGTCGGAAGCCATACGGTTGTTCCCAACTCAAAAAAGCAACTCTGGACGCACTTCAACTTTTGGGGAAAGGTCACCATAGTCGTCGGTGAGCCGACGCGCTTTGATCCCAATTTGCCGAAAGAAGAAGTCACCCAGCAACTTGCTGTAAAGCTTTTGAGTCTCATCAATGAGGCCCTCTAGCATATCCGCGGTTGCAAAATCGCGGATTTTTAATGCCCTGCTTCTATTGACACAGAGACTTTTATATGCTATAATAAATATATGGCGGTAAATGTTGCTGCCGTCCCATGCGCGAGGGTTTTTCGCGCTATTGTACTTAAAAAACGGAGGTAGCGTATGTTGCGTGGCATTGCCAATTTGTTTGACTTCCGAAAGGAAGCCGGAATCAAAATCACCACTTTGGTGGTTTTGATCAGCGCCTTGTGCGCCGCAATTGCCCCGGAAAAGGTCCTTGCCCTGTTCTTCTAGCAGGAGATAGGGAATGGACACTATCGGAAAGGCAATGGAATGTCTCGCTGTATTGGTGGGCATCGCAGAAGCAATTCTGGCGATATTCATCATCAGCAGACTAGCGTCAATGTCGGTTAACTTTTGAAACCGATTCGCCGAATTTAAAGCCATTGTGCCAGACCCGCACCTTGGCTTTTTTCTTGAAATTTTTAGCAAAAACAAGTAAGATAATGTTAATTGGGGCCCATAGTAAATCGGCATTACGGATCGATGGCATCGATCAGGGCCGGGTTCGATTCCCGGTGGGTCCACATGGAAAAGCAAGGTTTTTCAAAAAGTTTTAAAATTGCTGTTTTTGGATTAAAGTCCGCTTTTAAGGAAGAAAGGAATTTTCGGATACAATTTATAATTGGAGTTGCTGTTAT
>JAPLZD010000022.1 GCA_026395195.1 Candidatus Staskawiczbacteria bacterium | reverse complement strand
AATAATTACTTTGCACAGGCTGGTCCGGGCAACACCGCTGATGCCGAATTTTCGACCATGAATTCGCTATATTCCCTGCCAGATGATGTTGTCTTCGTCAATTATGCAAAAAATCAATACAAGGCCCTGCCCCAGCTTTTGAAGAAAAACGGATACGGCACATATTGCTTCCACGGCGACGTAGCAACCTTTTGGAACAGATCAAACGTGTATCCCGGGCTCGGTTACGACAAAATGTACGATCTGACAGATTTCACAGTGACGCGTCCGGTGGGCAAGGGACCGTCTGATTTAGGCGACGAGGATTTGTTTTCCCAGACTCTGCAGAAGATGCAAAATTTGAAACAGCCGTTGATGGCAACAACAATTACAATGAGCTCGCACACGCCGTTTATTTTACCCGATGATCTGCAAACATTAAAACTGCCCGAAAAAACAGGACTCAATTGGCTGCAATGGGAATATCTTGAAAGCGTGCATTATACCGACAAGGCAATTGGCGAATTTATTGATGGCTTGAAAAAATCCGGGTTATACGACAATTCAATAATTTTTATTTGGGGCGACCATGGCAGCTTTACGGGTATTTCATCTGCTTTGGGAGAAAATAGGGGTGTACTGGCAAATCTGGCCGGCGACAGAGTTCCCTTAATTGTTTTGAATTCCGGCCTAACAGGCATAAACAGCACGCCCGGCAGCCATTTAGACGTTTATCCTACAATCACAAATCTTTTTGGAATAGAAACGCCCGAAACCGTCCTGGGCCAAGATTTACTCAATAGTTCTTCTCCTGTTGTTACGCACGCTAAGCTTGTTTCAGGAAAAATTGATGGAATATTAGCTCAAAATCTAGCCTACACAGCAGGCAAGGATGGAATTTTTGATGACGGAGAATGTTTCCAGATGCCAGAGGAAACAAACCTGCCAATCAGCGATTGCCAAAATTTATATCAACAACAAGCGGACACAGTAAGGGCATCCAATATAATTGTTAGAGGAGATTTATTAAAATTATTTGCCGACAACTTGACACAGAAAAATGAGGGAGTTAATGTAAGGGTGGATAATAAATAAATAAAATATATGAAAGCCATATTTTTTAAAATTATTTTTTATATTTTTGTTTGCGCTGTTGCGCTTTTGCCTCTGCAACCTGCGGCAGCTCAAATTATTGGCGGAGCCTATGTACAAACAAACGCGGCTACAAATATCTATTCTAACCAGGCAACGCTAAACGGATACTTTTCTTTTCCTTACTATTATACCGGAACCAACTATGTTTGGTTTCAATGGGGCACCGACACAAACTACCAAAACAGCACAAGTCAGCAATTAATGAGCGGGAACTCCAACTCGTTTTCCCAATATATTTCTAATTTAAATCCAAATACAACATATCATTTCAGGGCGGCTCTGCAAAACAATAATGCAATAACTTACGGCCAGGATATGACTTTTTACACAAATTCTTCGGGAAATTATTATGGAAATTCCAGCCTTTATGTAAGAAAGCAAGTTATAAACTATTCTTCGGGAATTTTGAATTGGCAGGCTTCGGTGAATGCAAATCCTACAGAATTAATTGGCTTTGCAATAACTTTACAGGCTGTTAATGGCGACGTTCACAATGTCATAGTGCGCGATATTTTGCCTGAAAATTTGACCTATTTCAGAGCCGGTACAACAACTCTTGACGGGCAAAATTATGTTGGCGACATAACCTCTGGCATAAATATTGGCACAATTATGGCCGGCAACACAAGAACAATTATCTATCAGGCAATTACCGGGCCTTCGCAAAACTTTGCATACGGCACAACAACTTTAAGCAATAACGCAACCATCACCAGTTCAGAGAGCGGAACTCAAACGGCTTCAGCTCAGGTGATAGTAAATAGGTCGCAGGTTTATGGCGCCACCAGTATTAACACCGGAATAACAAACAATCCGGTTTCAGGTTCATTTTTTCTGCCGCTATTTTTGATAATTTTTATGTCGTGGCTATATTTCACCGGCCGTGTCTCTCGCTTTTCCAACTGGATAGGGGCTAAAATCAAGTAAATAATCAAAAAAACCGCTATAAACCCGCGGTTTTTTGTTTGTATTGACAAAACATTAAGATATATGATATACTATTTTACATAGTTCTCTAATCCAAGAAAGCGAGGTGTATAGTGAGTAAAGTAAGAGATTTCAGTTTTGATCTTGACCAGCTGGCCATTGCACAAAAAGCCAAAAGAGTCATCGAGGGCTTTCTCGACGCAGAATGCACTCCAAGCGCCGGATTTAATCCGGCAAAGGCGAATAAGCTAAGGAGGGCAATTATGCGAGAGGTTAGCTGCGTAGCGCCATGCAGAGCAGATTTACCGCCCGATGATACAGATTCAATGGCCACGTATGTTTTATCCAGAGCTCTGGCAGATGCTGCCGAGGGCCATCGGAATGAAAACAGAAATGGTCTCGCCGACAAGTTAGAGGAATTGGCTGAACTGATCAGGGACGTTGCCTCAAAGCCGAGGCAAAGAAAATCTAAGAAAAAGGGCTGATGAAAGTCCGCCCGGTCGTAAGAAAATATGAGCCTGACCAGCTCTTTTTTATTGTAAAAAATTGAAAAATTAGGAGTAAAAGAGTAGAATAGAAACACATGCCAGTGGATTTAACAAAACTAAATAAGGAGCAACAGCAGGCGGTGCTTTGGGACAAAGGGCCGCTTTTGATTGTGGCAGGAGCCGGAACCGGAAAAACAACAGTTATCACCCAACGAATTGTAAATTTAATTGAAAAAGGATTGGCAAAGCCGGAAGAGATTTTGGCTGTGACTTTTACCGAAAAAGCTGCCTTTGAAATGGAGGAAAGAGTAGATAAGCTTCTGGATTTTGGATATATGGATTTGTGGATCTCAACATTTCACGCATTTTGCGAAAAAGTTTTAAGGGAAAATGCCCTAGACATTGGCCTGCCAAATGATTTTAAAATTTTAGACAGCACGGCCGCCTGGCTGTTGACGCGGCAAAATTTAGAAAAATTTGAGCTGGATTATTATAAAGTTTTGGGAAACCCCACAAAATTTATTCAGGCATTACTTTCCCATTTTTCACACTGCAAAGACCAAGAAGTTTATCCTGAAAATTATTTAGAATATGCCGACAGTTTAAAAACAAGAGATGACGGGCCG
>JAPLZD010000026.1 GCA_026395195.1 Candidatus Staskawiczbacteria bacterium | reverse complement strand
GCCCTATAATTTATATCTATAACTTTTGCCCTTTCTTTTTTTAAGATTTTTTTTAAATGAGGAATAAACTTTTTTAGATATTTTTCTCTTTCTTCATATTGTCCTTTTATATTTTCCTTCACCCATTTAAATTTTTGGGGAAGAAGGTATGAAAACGATACGTCTTCAAGATTCCTCCTTATTTCACTCAGACCAAGACGGTTTGCAACTGGTACAAAAATTTGTAAGGTTTCTAAAGCATATAATTTTTGCTGGTCTTCGGGGAGATATCCCAAAAAATTCAATCCATCCAGCCTTGAGACAAGTTCGACTAAAACCACCCGTAAATCTCCGGCGATAGCTAAAAACATTTTTCTTAAATTTTCCAGTTTTTCCCTTGTAAATGTTTTTTTCTCTTTCATTAAGACGGATAGGGAATATCTCACCTTGCCCAGTTCGGAAATTTTTTCTATCAACTGGCTAATTTCTTTTCCGAATTTTTTTTCAATTGCTTGCAATTGAATTTTTACCACGGCTCCCGGAATATCATCTATTACATCGTGCAAAATTCCAAAAGCAATTGTAGTCGAGTCTAAATCCATTTTATCTAGCATTAGGGCGACCCTTGTTGCATGTTCAATATAATTTTCGCCGGATAGGCGATTTTTGTCTTTATAGGCTTCCTTGGCAAAATCAAAAGCCGACTCAATTAATTTTGGGTTGGAGCTTTTAATTGTTATTTTTTTTATATCGTTGCCCACCTTTTTAAGGCTTTACTTTTTTACAAAATTACACTCCTTGTTTGAGCACTTTATTTTGTTTTTACTCTTCTGCACCAGTATGGAATCGCACTTTGGGCAGAATTCATTTATAGGCTTGTCCCACAAAGCAAAATCGCACTTTGGGAAACGATTGCATCCGTAGAAAATTTTTCCCCGCTTGGTTTTTCGCTCAACAATATCTCCTTGGCTGCATTTCGGGCATTTTATATTTAAGTCCGCGGCCTTATTTTCTATGGATTCGGTATATTTGCATTCGGGAAATTTTGAGCAGGCATAAAATCTTCCAAACCTTCCCATGCGTTCGATTATGGGAGACCCGCATTTAGGGCAAATTTTGTCTGTTTTTTCAGTAAGATCTGACTTCTTTACTTCTTTATATTTATTTTCCAAATTTTTAGCAAACGGAGTATAAAAATCTCTGCAGGTTTTCTGCCAAGTGTCTTTTCCGTCGGCCACCTCATCTAATTCTTCCTCCATTTTAGCCGTAAAGTCAATATCTACTACCTCGGGGAAGTTTTTTACCAGAACATCATTTACAATAGTTCCCATTTCTGTCGGCGCAAATCTTTTCTGCTCATTTTTTTCAACATAATTCCTGTCCTGTATTGTGGCTAAAGTTGGAGCATAAGTAGATGGCCTGCCAATGCCGAACTTTTCCAAAGTTTTTATCAAACTGGCTTCAGTATATCTTGCGGGAGGCTCTGTAAAATGTTGTACAGAATCTAATTTCACAAAATCTAACTTTTCGTTTTTTTCTAAGTCGGGCAAGTCGATTTGTTCAAATTTTGTCGGGTAAACCTTTAAAAATCCGTCAAATTTCAAAGTTTGGCCGTTGGCGCGGAATGTGTAATTGCTTGCCTTTATATTAGCTGACACAGAATCAAAAATAGCGCTTGCCATCTGACAGGCTATAAATCTTTGCCAGATTAATGTGTAGAGTTTTAACTGTCTTGCGTCCAAACCTTTTAATGATTCTGGAGTTCTGTCTGCATACGCCGGCCTGATTGCCTCATGGGCTTCTTGAGCTCCATTACTTTTTGTTTTGTATTTTACGATTTTTCCTGACCAATAATTTTGGCCGTATTTTTGGTTTATAAAATCTTTTGCAGCCATTAATGAAGTTTCAGATAAATTTAACGAGTCGGTTCTGTGATAGGTGATATGGCCTTCTTCATAAAGCCGTTGGGCGAGGGACATGGTCATTTTTGCAGAAAATTTAAATCTCTGCCAGGCTGCTTGCTGCAAGGTGCTGGTTGTAAACGGGGGAGCAGGATATCTTTTTGTTTCTTTTTTTTCTACTGACTCAACAATATAATCTGCATTATTTAAATCCTGCAAAATTTTGTCTGCCTCGGCCTTATTCTTTATTTCCAGCTTAAGCTGGGCAGTAAATTGTTTATTTAATTTTTTAAGCAAAGCCTCAAGCTCCAGTATTCTGTCGCCACAAATTTTTCAATTTCCCGCTCTCTTTCAACAACTAGTCTTACCGCCACTGACTGAACTCTGCCAGCTGAAAGCCCTTTATTAACTTTTTTCCACAAAAACGGCGAAAGCTTGTATCCTACAATTCTGTCTAAAATTCTTCTTGCTTGCTGGGCATTAACTAAATTCATATCAATATGCCTTGGATTTTTTAAAGCGTTGTCAATTGCAGTTTTTGTAATTTCGTGAAAAACAATTCTTTGAGGATTTTTTAAATTTAGAGCTTCCTGTAAATGCCAGGCAATTGATTCTCCTTCGCGGTCTTCATCAGTTGCCAGAATTGTGTTATCGGCCTTTGCAGAATCTTTTTTTAATTCAGCTACAACTTTTTTTGCTTTTGTTGGAACAACATATTTTGGCTCAAAGTTTTTTTCAACATCAACTCCAAGCTCTCTTTTTGGCAAATCTCGTACATGTCCAAAAGACGACTTGATCATAAAGTCGCTTCCTAAAAATTTTTGAATTGTTTTTGCTTTTGTTGGGCTTTCAACTATTACTAAACTTTTCATAAGTGTTTGTTCTTAATTTCTCAATAATAGCACAAAATATCTATTGGCGGAGTTTTTCGACGGCTTCGGAGAGAATTTGAGAATATAAATTTAAGCCGATTTTGTTTATGGCTCCGGATTGCTCACGGCCCAAAATGTTTCCTGCTCCCCGTAATTCCAAATCTTTCATGGCAATTCTATAACCTGCTCCAAGCTCTTGCGCATCTTCTAACGCTTTTAATCTTTCATTTGCCAATGGAGTTAGAGACTTTGAATTGTACAGAAAGTAAGCAAAGCTTTTGGTTCGCGACCTGCCGACTCGGCCTCGTATTTGGTGAGCCTGCGAAAGCCCCAGCCGAGTTGCATCTTCTATTATAATGGTGTTTACGTTAGGCAAATCTAATCCGTTTTCAATTATTGTTGTGGCAATTAAAACATTAATTTTTTCTTTTTGGAAATCATCCATTATTTTTATTAATTGTTTTTCTGGCATTCTGCCGTGGATTACACCAATTCTTGCCTTGGGAGCTAATTTTTTAATTTCTTTTTTAGCTTTATCTATTGTTTCAACGCGATTGTGCAAATAATAAATTTGGCCGTGTCTTGCCAGTTCAAAATTTATAGCTTTTTTTACCGCTTTTTCGTTGTAGGGCAAAACCTGTGTTGCAACTGCCTGCCTGCCTTGCGGTGGAGTTTGCATTAAGGAAATATTTTTAAAAGAAGAAAGGGCCAGATAAATTGTGCGCGGAATGGGCGTGGCTGACAGGCTTAGAATATCTAAAGACGATTTTATCTGTCTTAATTTTTCTTTCTGTTTTACGCCGAATCTTTGTTCGTCATCAATAATCAAAAGCTGCAAATTTTTAAAAGCGATGTCTTTAGACAAAATTCGGTGCGTGCCGATTAAAATATCCACTCTGCCCTCCTTCAAATTATTAATTATTTTTTTTTGTTCTGTTTTATTTTGCAATCTTGAAAGAATGGCTATCCTAACCGGCAATTTTTCAAAGCGTTTTTTAAAGGAATTAAAATGCTGATTGGCTAAAATTGTTGTGGGGCATATTATGGCAGTTTGTCGGTTGTTTAAGGCGGCCAAAAGCGCAGTTCGCATTGCCACTTCTGTTTTCCCGAAGCCAACATCCCCGCAGACAATTCTGTCCATTGGTTTTTCCTTGCTTAAATCTTTTTTAATATCCTCGACTGCCTGCAGCTGGTCTGGAGTTTCTTCGTATTCAAAGCCAGCTCGCAGCTGGAATTCTAATTCCTTATCTGGAACATATACAGGCCGCCGTGCAATTTCTTTTTGAGAATACAAAGTCAAAAGGTCTTTGGCCAGCTTTTCCACCTCTTCTTTTACTTTTCTTTTTGTTTTTTGCCAAACCAAGGACCCCAGCCGGGAAATTTTTGGGTCTGTAAAACCGACGTATCTCGACAATTTTCTTTCCAAACCAACGGGCACATACAACTTATCTTCCTCGTCGTATTCTAAAACATAATATTTCTGCGACTCAGATCCAGAAATATTAAAATCTGTTATTTCAATAAACTTGCCAATGCCGTGGTCTAGATGCACAAGATAATCTCCTTCTTTCAGCCCTTTTAATTCTGAGAATATTTTTTGGGATTTTAAGCGTTTTTTTAAAAGGTCTTTGGCTTTTTTTTCATCATCAATTTTTGTATCCAATAATTTTATTTGGTCTATTTCGTTTCCAAGAAAATCCAATCTTACAGCCTGCATTAAATTAATTGGAAAAATGTCCACAACCCCTCCCTTTTGCGAGAATTCGCCAGGGTCTGTAACCTTAAAAACTTTTTCATAACCCATCTCGTCTAATTTTCTTATAAATTGTCCGAAATTATAGCTATGGTCTTTTTGTAAAAAAATAATATTATCTTCAAAAAAATTTTGAGTACTTCTGGCATCAAGCATTTTGTCTAAATTCTTTGTAAACCAAACGCCCTCCTTTTCCAAAAAGTAGGGGGTTATCGATACAATCAATGAGTTATTTAATTCGTTACTTATTATATTCATTCATAGTTTTTTCCAGGCCCTCTTTTATAAACAAATTCAAAGCCCCGGAAATTTCTTGGATTGCGCTGTCTATAATTTTTTGCTCTTCTGGTGAAAAGTTTTTCAAAACAATTTTCATCGCTTCTTGTTTTCTTTCTGAACCAATGCCAATTCTAAATCTTATTAAGCCATCGTTGCCGATATTTTGGATTATTGATTCAACTCCTTTGTGTCCGGCTGAGCCTCTTTCTTTTACAATTTTTATTCTGCCAGCCGGCAAATCAATGTCGTCGTGAATAACAACTAAATCTGCCATTTTTTCTTCGGTTTGTGAAGTCAGCTGTTTTACTGCTCTACCGATGGTCGTTGACATTATTCTATATAAATAATATAATTTAAAAATCATAGCACGTTGTCCTGTGGAAAGGAGGTGGATATAGAAACACAGAGGCTACTGACACCTTGGACAGGGAAGAGGCACTTTTCTGTTTCAGTCAGGAACCTTTAGCAAGGAAGGAATGGCTATGTCCAAGACGAATTGTTCGCACAGCGGTTTGACCTACGGCCAGCAGGAAATCATTTTGGAGCGTTATCGCGAACGCGATAAAAGCATTGCCTTGTATGATTTCTGCCTCGCCTTGTCACTGGAGTTGCCCGGTGTTACTCCAAGAGCGGTGCGACGCTTCGTGCGAAGACGTCATGGAATCGGCGGGAGTGGCATACACAGAAAGCCAGAGTTGGTTTGCCGTCGGGGACATTCCCGGCAAGTGCACTAGCTCATAGCTGCGCCACATTCCAACCAAGGGAGTTGCAACTCGCTGCAACTCCCTGTTTTTTTGCTTTATTTTATGGTATTGCAACAATATAAAAAATATGATAAAATATTAAAATTCAGCCTAAAAATCAATGGAGGAAAATAATAAAAAAAATAAGCCGTTTACTTCTTTGCCCATAGTAATTTTTGCTTGGGAGCTTCTTAAAATAGCCTTAATCGCATTTGTAATAGTAGCCCCGATAAGATATTTTTTATTCCAGCCATTTATTGTTAGCGGAGATTCGATGGTGCCAAATTTTCATTCGGGAGATTACTTAATTGTTGATGAAATTTCTTATAAGTTTTCACAGCCTCAAAGAGGAGATGTAATCGTTTTTAATTTTCCATTGCAGCCCAGCGAGAGATTTATAAAAAGAATTATCGGCTTGCCCGGCGAGACAGTCCAGGTTAAGGACGGAAATGTATATATTATTAGTAATGGAAAAACATCTCAGGTTCCAGAAAAATATTTGCCCCGAGACCTTAAAACTTACGGGCCGAACGGAGATTTAACTGTGACCGTCAATCCAAACGAATATTTTGTTATGGGAGATAATAGGGATCGCTCTTATGACTCAAGAATGTGGGGACTGGTTCCGCAAAAAAATATAATAGGCAAAGCGTTTTTAAGAATTTTTCCGGTAACAGCTTTGTCGGCAGTTTCCAGCCCGTTATATTAAAATATTATATTAATCATGAGCAAATTAAGATACCAAACTTTAACCGGAATGCACGATATTTTGCCGGAGGACCAAATTTATTTTAAGAAGGTCCAAAAGTCCGTAGAATCTGTGGCTAATTATTATAGCTTTCAAAGAATTGAAACTCCTATTTTAGAGCAGGCCGATGTTTTTTCGAAAGGAACGGGCGCCGGCACAGACATTGTCGAAAAAGAAATGTATGTTTTTAGGACAAAAGGCGGGGATATGGTTGCTTTAAGGCCGGAATATACGCCCACAATAGCCAGGTCTTATATAGAACATGGAATGCATAATTTGCCCCAGCCCGTAAAACTTTGGTATTCGGGTCCGTGTTTTAGGCATGAAAAACCGCAAGCAGGCAGATACAGGCAATTCAATCAGTTCGGCTTTGAAGCAATTGGAGAAAAAAATGCGTCTATAGACAGCCAAATAATCCAAATGAGTTATGACACTTTGAAGGAATTAGGATTTAAAAATTTAACCATCGAGGTTAATTCAATTGGAGATTCAGAATGCCGGCCGTATTTCAAAAAAATTCTCACGAGTTATTTCAGGTCAAGAAGGGCATCTTTGTGCCCCGACTGCCAGAGAAGATTGAAAGAAAATCCTTTAAGGATTTTGGACTGCAAAGAGGAAAAATGCCAAAGGGTAAAGGCCGGAGCTCCGCAGATAATCGACCATCTCTGCGAAAATTGCCATGCGCATTTTAAACAAGTGCTTGAATTTTTAGACGAATTAGATTTGCCGTATACCTTGAATCCTTAC
>JAPLZD010000079.1 GCA_026395195.1 Candidatus Staskawiczbacteria bacterium | reverse complement strand
GCCCCGAAGTTTAAAATATGATTGTTTCCCAAATCAACAAGCCGAATGTTTTCGTTGAAAAGGGCCGTTGGAACGCTGGGATCGAAGGTAAAATAATAATTATTGGCGCTTCCGGGAACGGTTCCAGAGCTGACCGATTTATTATTTGTCACCGGACCTTCAAGGTTTGTAGCCACCAAATCACTGTTTGTTAAAAGCTTGTCTATTTTGGCAAAAATGTATTTATTACTTTTATTTTGGTCAGCCGCATATCTTATTCCGCGGTCAAACATCAAGTCGCCCACGAATAAAATCTGCACGTCTTTCTTGATTTCGGTTTGATCCGATTTTTCGAAGACTTTGAAATTTTTAATATCCGCCAACTGCCGAAATGCCCAAAAACAAACAGCCGCTGTAAGAACAACGGCTATTATTGCGGCAAAAATTAAAACTAATTTTTTTATCATTTACATACGGTTGTTGGAGATGTGCATTTTGCAGATCCTACTCCAGAACCCAGGCCAACGCACATAAAACTGCGGTCAGCAAGTTGCGTTGAAACGCAATAACTCGTTGAAGACACAAAGCATCCTGGCTTCAAGGCGCCTTGGGCAATTATATCTTTTACTAAATCTGCAAGATTTGTTTGTTTTACGTCTAAAGCATGGCCAACACAAAGTGTTGCATAACTGTTCTTTTGGCTGAATACTGCTTCCGCTTCGGCCGCTATTTGTTCCATGTCGGCTGCTATTATTCCACGCTTAATCAACGGCAAAATTACTGTTTCGGCTTTTTCTGAACTTTCGGGAGCTGCTATGGAAACTGGCTTGTTAAAATCAGAAGCTACAGAATCAAGCGCTAAATTTATTTGAATTCCAGCACCCGGAAAAAAATCTTCTAAATTAAGCGCCTTATTAATTTTATATTGGTAAAGCAAATAATCATTCTTGCCAATCCAGGCATCTATGTTTATATCGCCAAGTTTTTCTATAAAACTATCAACAATTTCTGAACTCATTATTTTATCAACTGCAGATTTTAGACTTTGGTTGCTAACCTTTAGCAAATAATGATACGTATTCTGTCCGCTGATTTCCTGATCAGCCAATTGTTTTTCAACGGAAACTAAATTCTTTAAACTATCAAGGCTTTGCGGCGCCTGATTTAGGATCGGCGTTTGATCTATCTGGCCAATTGGCGTTCCTACTGCAGACGAAATGTCAGCTAGAGATTTTTCGTCGAGAGCAAGCCATTTCCCCTGGACTTTTGACAAATCCATTAGCAAAGATGCAGCAGATGTTAAATTATTAATTTTTAAATAAAGGGTGTTTCCAATTACAACAAGATTAGCGTCAAACGAAAAAATTTGCGAACCGGACGCAGAATCAGCAAGGCTTCCTGTAATACTCATGTCGGTTTTTGGATTGTTCGGGTCTGTTGTATCTCCTTTGCTTGTAATACTAAGAGACATTTTTCCCTGGTCGGCTCCGGCAGTATCTTTTACTGAAAATTGCATGGTTGTTTTTGTTGTGTACAATTTAACTTCTCCCATTTTTTCAAACATACTGCTCAAAACCTGCGCAGGGTCCGGCCTCGACCCGAAAGGATTCCAGGATGGGTCATAAATGTGGCTATACAGAACATAGGCTCCGCCGCCCAGGGCTAATAAGATAACAAAAATAAAAACAATTAAAATTGGAACCAGCGGTGAATGCGATGGCTTTCTGGCTTTTGACAAGTTCTGAGCAGGTTGCAGTTGAGGTTGAGGTTGAGCCTGCGGCTTGTATTGCACCTGAACAGTGGCCGGCGATGGTTGAACCGCCTGCTGGGGCTGTGTGCTAGGCTGCGGCTTTGGCTGGTATTGGGACTGTGGTTGGGCTTGTGGTTGCGACTGAGATTGAGGCTGAGGCTGTTGCGACTGCTCTAGCGCCGCAAAAGCTTCCCTAACCTCGGTTTCTGTCCAGCCGTTTTTATAAAGCAGGCTTCTGCTTTGCTCGTCAGATTGGCCGGCCTTTTTTGCGTCTTTTATATAATTTATTAATTGTTGTTCTGCCATAAATTTTTTTTAGATAGTATTATTTTTTTATTATAACACAAAAAAACAGGTCAACTTCTGGGGACCTGTGGATAACTTTTTTACCTTTTCTTATTTTACAAATAGGTTGCAAAAACAATGGCCGTCTTTAGCAATTTCATCTTTGTGATAAATACATGGGCAAATTATTTTTTTATCAGCTTCTTTATCTCCCGTTACTCTTCTGCAGGGGCAGTATCTTTCGCCATGTTTTTCTTGGTTTTTACCTAAGCCCGCCATTATTCCTTCAACAATTTTTTCATTTGGATTTAATTGAAATCCATTTTCTTCTGCATGTTTTTTGTATGGTTGTATGATTTCCTCGAAATTTTCCATAAATTTTTATTTAATTGCT
>JAPLZD010000042.1 GCA_026395195.1 Candidatus Staskawiczbacteria bacterium | reverse complement strand
AGCGGAAATTCTTGCCGAAGAACTGAATTGGAGCGAAGAGCAAAAAAACGACTGGATAACAAAATTCACCACGATGAAATTTGATTATATTGAAGGCGTTTATTTTCCCGATACTTATCTCATACCAAAAGACGAAAACGGACTCGAAATCGCCCAGCGCTTTATCAATAAATTCAACGAAGAATTCGCGCCCTATGCAAAAGAATTCGCAGCACAAAACATCAAATGGACCACTGCCTTAAAAATTGCTTCACTTATTCAGCGTGAAGCAGGAAGTAAAGACGATATGCCGCTCATTGCCGGGATTATTTGGAATCGTTTGCTGCAGGGCATAAAACTTGGTATTGACGCGACTTTACAATACGCCAGAGGCAATACGGGCAATGGTTGGTGGGCGCCGATTACAATTGCCGATAAAAAAATCGATTCGCTCTACAATACCTACCTTTACAGCGGACTTCCGCCACATCCGATTTGCAATCCGGGTATTAATACCATTGATGCAGTTCTAAATTTCGCAGAAACCGATTGCATTTATTATCTGCATGATGCAAATAAACAGATTCACTGCGCTAAAACCTATGCCGAGCATTTAAAAAATATTGAAAAATATTTAAAATAAATGTAATATTGCGTAAGTCGAATAAGTAATAATATATGATGGGAAAAACGGACCAACAATTGGTTGCGGAATATTTAAGGGGCGATGAAAAATCGCTCGAAGTTTTAATTAAAAAATACCTTGGTCAGATTTATAGTTTTACCTATAAGCGGATAGGGAACACGCAGGAAGCGGAAGACATTACTCAGGAAACATTTATGAAAGCCTGGCGCAGCCTGAAAAAATTCGACAATCGAAAAGAATTCAGAAATTGGATTTTTTCCATTGCCAGAAATACCTGTATTGATTCTTTGCGCAGGAAAAAGACATTGCTTTATCTGGAAACTATTAAAGAACGGGGTGAAAACGACAAAAACTTGGAACAAATCGACATCGCCCAATTATTATCTTCAACAACAAAGAGACTAATACCGCAATATCAGACAGTTTTGTCTTCTTATTATTACGACAACCTTAATTTCCGGGAAATATCTGAAAAAACAGGGGAATCAATAAACACCGTAAAAAGCCGCTTCAGGCGGGCAATTTTGGAGCTGAGGAAAAGTATTTCCGAGAATTAAAATTCAATTCATGAGAAAGGCAGGACGCACCAAAATGCGTCTCTTTTTCGTATTAATTAGTATGAATGTGTATAAACCGCCATCCGGGCTTTTAGAGCGTATAATATCGGCAATCAAGAAAGAACAGGAAATGCGCAAATCAAGGAGATTATTATTCGCTTTTTTTGTGCTTTTGATTGTTTCAATTATCGCTATTCCGCTTTCGGGAACGGTTCTTGTGATGCAAATGAAAAATTCAGGAATTTCTTACTTTATTTCCACTGCTTTCAGTAATTTCAATATATCAATAAAACTCTGGAAAGATTTTGCATTGGCGATTCTGGAATCTTTGCCTGTCTTGGAGCTGATTTCTTTTGGCATAAGCCTCGCTATAGCGGTATTTACCGTCAGGCTGTTTCTTTACAAGAAAAAATTATTATTGAGTTATTTAATAAATAATTTCGCATAAAAATTAATTATTTAAAATAAAACTATGTACGAAAACAAACAAGACAAATTAACAGAAGGAAAAACAAACGAAACAGGTGATAAAAAATCGCACAGGGACTTGCTCAAGTGGATTATCATCGGAATCGTTATTTTTGTGTATTCCTTTGGCGTGTTCGGTACGGGTGTGTTTGTCGGGGGAATGAAGGCCAGGTTTTCTTACCGCTGGGCCGAGAATTACCACCGTAATTTCGGCGGTCCGGGTAATGGTTTTATGTTTGACGAAAAAATGCCGCCTCCGAACAACGAATTTATTGAAGGACACGGCACTTTCGGACAAATCATAAAAATTGGAGATTCCGATCTTGTAATTAAGGGGCAGGACAATGTGGAAAAAGTGGTTGTTTTCGCTAAAGATATTACCATAACTATCGGCAGGCGGACAATAACAAAAACCGATTTAAAAATCGGCGAACAGGTCGTTGTTATTGGTTCCCCGAACGAGCAAGGACAGATTGAAGCAAAACTAATCAGGATATTTGACGGAAATATAATGATGGGTCCAATGATGAATATTTAATTCGATTTTTACCAAGTATTCTAAAAATATGATTAAAAAAATATTACAAGCATTAAAAAAAATACCGAAATTATTTTTCAGACATAAATTTATCGGTAGTATAATTATCGCAATAGTTATTGTCGGAGGATATTTCGGTTATAAAGCACTAATCAAAAACGGAAGTGACGCACAATACGCTATGGCGTCCGTAGAAAAGGGGACACTGATTGTTTCCGTTTCGGGTAGCGGCCAGGTTTCGGCGCTGAATCAGGTAGACGTAAAATCCAAGGTTTCCGGAGACGTGATTTATGTCGGCGTAAAAAACGGCCAGGAAGTGAAAACAGGAACCTTATTGGCGCAAATAGATTCTCAGGATGCGCAGAAGTCGGTGCGTGATGCGGAAATAGCGCTGCAGAAAGAAGAACTTAATTTAGAAAAAATGGAGGGAATGACTACTGATGACGGAACAATACGTGGAGTAAGGGAAAAAGCGGAAGACGACATCGAAAAGGCCTACGAGGATGGATTTAACACGGTAGCGAATATTTTTCTGGAACTTCCGGATATTATGGCGGGAATCGATGATATGCTTTTTTCTTACGACTTTGAAACAAACCGGCAGAACATTGCCTATTATGCCGACGCTGTACGAAATTATAACGAAGTAAAGGTTTCTTTGTATGAAAAAGATACTTATGATAAATATCAAGCCGCCAGGGTTGCCTATGATAAAAATTTTCAGGGTTATAAATCAGCAAGCAGGTTTTCTGAACCCGAAACGATTAATGCTTTGATTGACCAAACCTACGAAACCGTGAAGGGTATTGCTGAAGCGATAAAAAGCGCGAACAATTTGATTCAATTTTACCACGATGAAATGACGCGCAGAGGATTCAGGATGCAATCATTTCCCGATACGCATTTGTCCAGTCTTAACAGCTATACGGGTAAGACTAATAATTATCTTTTAAATCTGCTTTCGATAAAAAATACCATTCGCAGCAGCGAAGAAAGCATTATCGGAACCAGTTTTGATATCGCTGACCAGAAAATTCAGGTAGACCAGGCCGAGGAAAATCTTCTTGATGCCAAAGAAAAACTTGCCGATTATTATGTCCGTGCACCTTTTGGCGGAATCGTCACCAATATTGGAATAGAAAAAGGAGACACAATCGGTTCTTCCACGTTAATTTCCACATTAATTACCAAGCAGCAAATCGCAGAGATTTCCCTTAACGAGGTGGATGCTGCAAAAGTTAAAGCCGGACAAAAAGTTACACTTACATTTGATGCGATAGAAGATTTGAGTATTAGCGGAGAAGTTTTGGAAGTTGATACACTGGGAACGGTTAGCCAGGGCGTTGTAAATTATAATATCAAAATCGGTTTTGACACCCAGGACGAGCGGGTAAAGCCAGGAATGACTGTTTCTACATCAATTATTATCAGCGCGAAACAGAATGTTTTATTGGTGCCGAGTTCGGCAATAAAAACAAACAATGGTTCTTCTTATGTGCAATTAATGGATAAAACAACAAATTCTTCAAATACGGCAAATGTTTCCGGCTTATCTGCTGCGCAGGCTCCAACCACGCAAACCGTGGAAGTTGGTGCGTCCAATGACACAATGACCGAAATTTTAAGCGGAGTAAGTGAAGGTGATATTGTCGTAACGCAGACAATCACTGGTACCATCACTACTACTTCTACGCAGCAAAATAATTTCAGGATGCAGGGCATGGGTGGCGGGGCTTTTCGCGATTAAAAAACACGGAATTTATCAAATTATGATTGAATGCAAAAATATCACAAAAACATATAAAAGCGAGACAGTTGAAACCAATGCCCTGAAAAATGTTTCGTTCACCATAAAAGACGGAGAATTTGTGGCAATTATGGGGCCGTCGGGCTCGGGAAAATCCACATTAATGCACATACTTAGTTTTTTGGACAGGCCGACATCCGGCACGTATGACTTTGAGGCCAAGAACACAAAAAATTTTGACGATAACTATTTAGCCGAATTAAGAAATGAAAGAGTGGGATTTGTTTTTCAGTCTTTTAATTTGCTGGCAAGGACCACGGTTTTGGATAATGTAAAATTGCCTTTAATTTATAGCAAGAAAAAAGATTATGACGAGCTGGCTGAAAAAGCTTTGGATGCTGTGGGGCTTTCGCACCGGTTAAATTATTTTACAAACCAAATTTCTGGCGGAGAAAAACAGCGAGTTGCAATTGCGCGTGCTTTAGTAAACAATCCCGCTGTAATTTTTGCAGACGAGCCAACAGGAAATTTAGATTCTAAATCAGGAAACATTGTAATGAGTATTTTACAAAAGCTTAATGATCATGGGCATACAATTATTCTTGTTACCCACGAAACCGACACGGCCAACCACGCAAAAAGAATTATCCGCATTAAAGACGGCAACATAATTTCCGACGAAAAAGTTAATAGCAGAACCATTGCCAAAGAAGATAAGGATTTAATTAAGTAATGATAGATTTTATTGGCACAATAAAATTGGTTTTTAGGACTCTGCTTGCAAGGAAGGGCAGGTCGTTTTTGACTATATTGGGAATTGTTATTGGCGTGTCGGGGGTAATCACAATAATTGCCCTGGGAGCCGGGGCTCAGTCCTTAATTTTAGGACAAATTACAAAATTAGGATCCAACCTTTTGTCTGTCCAGCCCGGTAAAAGCAATGAAAAGGGTCCGCCAGCTCAGGTGTTTGGCATAGTTATTACAACTTTAACAAATCAGGATAAGGAAGCCATTATAACCTCTGGCCAAGTTCCGCATGCCAAAACCGTTATAGGCGCGGTTATGGGGTCAGCTTCTGTCACCTGGCAAAACAAATCAATTGACACCAATTTTATTGGCACAGATTCGGATTTCCCAAATGTTTTAAACGTTACCATAAAAACCGGACAATTTTTTAGCCAGCAAGAAGACGATGGCGGAGCCAATGTAGCAGTTTTGGGTGCAACTGTTGCTGATGAATTGTTCAGTAATACTGGGATTGATCCTGTCGGCCAAGTTATAAAAGTAAGGAGCGCCTCACAAACAGAAGCAGGAGGAATTCCTTTGCGAGTAGTCGGCGTTTTAGCAAAACAGGGGACAATGGTTTTTTTGGATCCAGATGACCAGGTTTACATGCCACTGACAATCGGCCAGCAGCAATTATTGGGAATTCATTATTTGAGAGCAATTGATATAAAGGTTGACTCCGCGGAAAATATCAATCAAACAATCGACGACATAAAGCGCCTTTTAATGCAAACTCACAGAATAAAAAAAGAAGCAGACGTCGATTTTACAGTTAGAAACATAGCTGACGCAATAAGCATTTTAAGCACCATAACCGATGCTTTAAGATTGTTTTTAACTGCTATGGCAGCCATTGCCCTGGTAGTCGGCGGAATCGGAATTTTGAATATTATGCTGGCCACTGTGGCAGAGCGCACAAGAGAAATTGGCTTGAGAAAAGCAGTGGGAGCCTCAAACTCGGCTATTGCCAGGCAGTTTTTATTGGAAGCGGGCGTATTAACTTTTTTTGGCGGGATAATTGGAATTATTATTGGAGTAATAATTTCTTATCTGATATCCTTGTTGATGCACTATTTAGGATATGACTGGGCGTTCATAATTTCTTGGTGGTCTGTTATTCTAGCAACCGGAGTTTCAATTTTAACTGGCGTAATTTTTGGACTGTATCCGGCGTTGAAAGCATCAAAATTAAATCCAATAGACGCATTAAGGTATGAATAGCAAAGCGTTATCACAATCTATAAGCGCGCTGAAAGCCAATCCTGCAAGGACTGTTTTGACAACCCTGGGAATTGTTATTGGCATTGCCACAGTTATTATGGTTTTGGCTGCCGGCGCAGGTTTTAGAAGTTTGGTTGACCAGCAACTGGCAGCTTGGGGCACAGATACGCTTTTTGTAGAAACCCGCGTTCCGCCAACAACAAAAAACCGGGCAAACATTGGCGCAAGTTCTGCTGATTTAAGCAGGGCGACCTCAACAGTTCAGATTACTTCTTTTAAAACATCGGATTTAGACGAGCTTAAAAAATTGGGAAATGTTGCCGACGATTATGGCATTGCCATAGGCCAGGCAGTCGCAAGCTATCGGGACAATGCAAAAAGTGTTATTTACTACGGCGTTGGAGCTGAAATGTTTGGCATAGATAAACACACTTTGCAGTCAGGAAGATTTTTTACAAAAGCCGAAGACACGGGAGCCTCGCAAGTAGCAATTTTAGGAAGCAATATTGCCAAAGATTTATTTGCGCAGGACGATCCGATTGGAAAATTAGTAAGGGTGGGAAATTTGAATTTTCAGGTTATTGGGATTTATGCTCCGCAGGGCGCATTGAGCGGCGGGGGAGATGATACATTATATATGCCCCTTGTTACAGCGCAGAAAAAAATGCTGGGGATTAATTATATCGTGGTTGGCGTTGTCCAATTGAAGGATGTTAATTTAGCAGAAGCCACTGCAGAAAATATCCGGCAAACCTTACGAAGACTGCACAGTATAAATGATCCGGTAAAAGATGATTTTTCAGTTACCACGCAAGCCCAGGCAATGAGCACTTTTAACACAATTTTTGGCGGAATTACAGCCCTGCTTATTGCAATTGCCGCCATTTCTTTGGTTGTGGGCGGAGTGGGCATTATGAATATTATGTATGTGATTGTTACAGAAAGAACAGCTGAAATTGGATTAAAAAAAGCATTGGGCGCGAAAAATGCCGATATTTTAGGCGAGTTTTTAATTGAATCTGTTTTAGTCACGGTTTTAGGCGGAATTTTGGGAATTATTTTGGGAGCCATTTTGAGCTGGCTGGTCGCTGTGGTTGCTAAAGCCAGCGGACTGGAGTGGGTGTTTGTAGTTCCATTTTACGCGATTTTAATTGCCGTTGGAGTCTCCGGCGCTATCGGAATTTCTTTTGGAGTTTTACCGGCACGAGCAGCCGCGAAACTCGATCCTATTGAAGCATTAAGATATGAATAGTATAATTAAGTAATATAAATATTTTTCAAAATATGAAAAATCTAAAAAAACAACCGGGCCAAGCTTCAAGGCTGCTTTTAGTTCTGGCAGCCATTGTTTTGGTTGCCGTTATTATAACTTATTTGATTCTAAGGATGACCGAAAAGCCGCCGGCTCCAAAACCTGGCAGCGGAAATGAAACTCCTACTGTGCCCGTGGCAGTTTATGAAAAACAATTGGAAGACATTGATTTTATTTTTAAGTCAGCTTTAGACAGGGGAGAGGTTTTGAAGGCCTCCGAGATTATAAATTCACAATATAGCTCGTCTTATCAAAAAGATTTGCAGGTTACGCCGGGAGGAAGGTTTATACAAGTTACGGTTGGCGCTAAAAATATGGGCACGCAAAACATTGAGCGTAGCGCCTGGGATATTGGCAACATAGTAGATGCAAAAGGAAGAATTTTTGTTCCCGACGACAATTATGTTGTGGCCCCATGGCTATCGGAAAAAAATGCCTGCGGCGCATTATTAAGGCCGGCATTTGAGCCGACTTCATGCACAAAAATATATGAGGTTTCGCAGGAAGCTACGGGTTTAAAAATAAATGTTGAAGTGGGCCAAGGAAACAACCCTAACAATTTTGCATCGGGCAAAACATCAACATTTTTGCTGGATTTAATAGTGAATTAAATAAAAAAACATGATTGATCAAGGAAATAAAGATATGCAGGAAAATATCGGCGTGCCGGAAAAAAGAAAGCCTGCGCCCGAGGAGGGAAAGCGTTTTGATTGGGAAAAAGAAAAAAGGGAAGGCCGCACCGAAAAAAAAGAAATTTCGCCAGATGATAAAATTGTTTCAGAGGAGCTAAAAAGAGAATTAGATTTGATGGATGCAGATGAAAGCGCAAAAGCCGATGTGGAAAAAAGTAAAGAAAAAATAGAATATCTGGGCGAAAAAGAAAAAATTGAGCATCTTTTGCAGATGGCCAGAGAAAAAGGGCTTGTTTTTGCAATAAGCGTTGCCAGAAAAATGAACGAGCCGTATCTTTTGGACGTTTTGCACGACATTCTGGCGAAAGAAGGCTTTTACAACGATTTTATTAAAAAATAAATTTTATAAATGGGTTTTCTTGTTCCAGCTTTAGTTTTATTATTTTTGCTGATTATAATGGCCTTTGTAATGGCTCTGAATGCCGAGTCAAACGAAAAGAAATCTGTTTTTGGCGGCTTGGAGCAGGTTTTGTTTTTGGTGATGATGCCCAAAAATCCGCCCAAAAAAGAGGGAGACCAGCAAAAAGAAGAAAAATTACTGATTTCCCAAATGGAGCAGGTTTTTGCAAATTTTCTTTATTTAAAAAAACCGGGCGCTTTTCAGGCGCCGCCTTCGGTGTCTCTTGAAATTGCTTCGCAAATTGGAAGTTCGGATATTTCTTTTTATGTGGCCGTTCCAAAATACTTAGAATCTGTTTTTGAAAAATATGTGCAAGGCGTTTATCCAAACGCAGTTGTTGATAAGGTTCCGCAGGACTACACAATTTTTGAGCCGCAGGGGGCAACCGCCGGCGCATATTTAAAATTATCTGGAAGCCCTCTTTTTCCCATAAGCACTTATCAAACATTAGAAAAAGATCCTTTGTCTTTGATAACAAACGACATGAGTAAAATTGCAGTTAACGAGGGAGCTGCTGTGCAAATTGTAATCAGGCCATTGTCAATAATGAATTTGAGAAAACAAGGAGAAGACGCCCTAAAAAGAATGAGGGAGGGAAAATCAGCAAAAGACTCGGTGGCTTTTGGCTCTGGAGTGAAAACAATAGAAATTTTAGATGAAATGCTGGTTAGGGGCCCAAAGACCCAAAAAAGCAAAGAAGAATTGAGCCTGCACGGACAAAATAAAGAGCAGGGCATGGACCAGAAAGCCTACGACGCCATACAAAATAAAATTCAAAAACAGCCCTTTGAGACAAACATTCGAGTTGTGGCTTCGGCGCAATCACAGGGCCGGGCAGAGGAAATTTTAAATCATTTATTGGCAGCCTTCAGCCAGTTTTCCATGTC
The DNA here is from genome assembly GCA_026395195.1 of Candidatus Staskawiczbacteria bacterium. GTDB lineage: Bacteria > Patescibacteriota > Minisyncoccia > Minisyncoccales > Staskawiczbacteraceae > XYD1-FULL-39-28. The sequence continues at coordinate 8,208 of JAPLZD010000042.1, read as the reverse complement.
AGCGATAAATTCCTTGGAGCCCAAGGAAGTTTACAAAAAAGAATTGCAAAAATTGATTTATGATTACAGTTTTCGAAATTTTAATCCCCAGCAATCAAACATTTTAAATTTAGAGGAATTGGCAAGCGTTTACCATTTTCCAACTCATTACATTGAAACTCCGTACATCAAAGCTGCCAAATCCGCGGCAGCCCCGCCGCCTTCCGATTTGCCGGAAAAGGGAGAGGTTTGCATTGGAAAAGTTTCGTATAGGAATGAAGAGAAAAAAGTTTATTTTGCCGACAGAAAAGACAGGCGAAGGCATTTTTATATTATCGGGCAAACCGGCGTTGGTAAATCTTGGTTTTTGCGGGCTCTAATTGCTCAAGATATTGCAAATGGCGATGGCGTTGCGGTAATTGATCCGCATGGAGAATTGGTTGATGATGTTTTGGCATTAATTCCAAAGGAAAGGGTTGATGACGTTGTGCTGTTTGAGCCATTTGACATTGAAAGGCCTTGCGGCTTGAATATGTTAGAATATGATTCGCCCGAGCAGAAAGATTTTGCCGTCCAGGAAATGATTGCCATATTTATGAAATTATTTCCGCCTGAAATTATCGGGCCGATGTTTGAGCACTACATGAGAAACGCCATGCTGGCCCTAATGGCAGACAAGGATAATCCGGGCACTTTGGTCGAAATTCCAAAAATGTTTACAGACCCGACGTTTCTGCAGCAAAGATTGGCAAAAGTTTCCGACCCGGTTGTCCGCTCTTTTTGGACAAAAGAATGGGCGGTAACAACAGGAAGCACCAGGTCTGACATGTTGGGCTATGTAGTTTCAAAGCTCGGCAGATTTATTGAAAACGAAATGATGAGAAATATAATTGGGCAGTCGCACTCTGGTTTTGATTTAGCTGAAGTCATGGACGGCAAAAAAATATTTCTTGCAAACCTGTCTAAGGGATTGACCGGTGAAGTGAACAGCTCGTTGCTGGGACTAATTTTGGTTTCAAAAATTCAAATGGCTGCAATGAGAAGAGCCCGAGTTGCCGAAGAGCAAAGAACAGATTTTTATTTATACATTGACGAATTCCAAAATTTTACAACAGACTCAATTGCCTCAATTTTATCTGAAGCCAGGAAATATAAATTGAATTTAATAATGGCGCACCAGTACATGCCTCAGCTAAAGCAGGAAATTAGAGACGCAGTTTTAGGAAATGTTGGCTCTATGGCAGCTTTTAGAATTGGAGCTGAAGACGCGGAAAATCTGGAAAAACAATTTGAGCCCGGATTTTCAAGGTTTGATTTGGTGAACCTGGACAATTTTACAACAATAACCAAAATGATGATTAACAACAAAGTTTCAACTCCTTTCAAAATGAACACAATCCCTCCGCCAAAAGGCAGGCCGGAAATTGTTGAAACTATTAAGAAAATTTCCAAATTAAAATATTCAAAGCCAAAGGCTGTTGTGGAAGAAGAAATTGCCCAGCGTTCATTTGTGGAAGCTCCGCCAATTATCCCGCCTAAACCCGTTTGACGTAGGTTCCGGTTTCGGTGTTTACTTCTATAACATCGCCCTCTTCGATAAACAGGGGAACCTGTATAACCACTCCAGACTCCAACGTTGCTTCTTTTGTTCCGCCTTGCGCCCGGTCTCCCTTAACTCCCGGAGCAGATTCTTTGACTTTTAATTGCACCTTTATGGGCAATTTAATAGTAATAATTTTTTCGTCAAAAACAATACCGGTTACAATTTCATTGGGCCTTAAAAATTTTGCTTGCGCGCCAATCTGAGCCTCGGTGAAAAAAAATCTTTTAGAAGGGTCGTTTATTTCGCAAAACCAGTATTGCCCCTGCCTGCCGGCAGGCAGGCCTTGTTTTTGATATAAAAACTTTATATCTTTTTTTTCTAAATCAGCTTCGTCAAAAACATCTCCCTGCTGGAAGTTTTTTTCTTGCACCCTGCCGTCAATCAAATTTTTTATTTTGCTTTGAATCACCGGCCTTCTTTGAGCCATTTTCATCATTTCAGCTGTCAGCACTTCCCATGGCTGGCCTTCATAAATGAATTGTACTCCGGGTTTTAAATCTGTGTGTGTCAACATTTTTTTGTATAAATTATTATTCGATTATACGCCACTCAATTGTATTTTCTTTGTCGGCAAATTCCAGCCATTCTCCGTATTTGGAAATTACAAACCATTTCTTTTTGGTTGTTGAATAAATCATCGGGTCGCCCTTATAAAATGGTTTTTTAACAATTTCTTTTGGCTTTAATCTGTCTAATTCCAGCCATTTTTTAAAGACAGTTTCAATTGCGTAATCTAATTTTCTGGTGTTCGCCCAGCTGGCAACTTTATCAATTGCTTCTTTGGCCTTTTCAACTGAACCGGCTAATTCCAGCAATTGTTTTGCCGGCTTGGTAAACCTAGAATATATTATCTTTCTCTTTTTAGCATTATTTTTCAATTCTTGCAACCCCACGCCCTTTGTTTCAAAGAAGTGCGCAATCACATTTTGTATGGCAGTTTCTTCTTTTAGCTCTTCGAATTCTTTAACCTGTTCCTTTTTAATATACTCCTCAATTTTTTTAGCATTTTTTTCGCCAATGCCAAGCCCTTGTATTTTCCCTAGGCCACTTTGTGGCCGGGATCCCGGCCCGCCTCCGGCGGGCTTAGGGATTTTTCCATAATAAATTTCAGAAACATCAACTTTCAAATTATCCAAAATGTAAATTGCTTTTTTGTAAGCTTTTATCTTAAAACTCAAAGCCTTATCTCCCTTTATTTCCAAAAGCTTTATAATTTCTCCAAATATTTTACTAATTTCCTTGTTCATGTCTTCGGCTTTAATTTTATGCTTTTTTATGATAATATTCAACCAATATGGAAAAGCGTCACCGAGTTTTTATTGCCATAAATTTACCGGAGGGGTCAAAAGGGAATTGGCCGGATTTTACGATAAATGGCCCGAGTTGCCTGCCAAATGGACAAGCAAAGATAATTTGCATATTACTTTAGAATTTTTGGGCGATTTAACCGACGTTGAAATTGGCGATGTTTGTAAGGTTGTGGGGGAGGTTGCGAAAAAGCATAATGGGTTTTCAATAAATTTAAATAAAATTGTTTATGGCCCGCCCAAAAAAAATCCACCAAGATTCGTTTGGGCAAATGGAGAGAAGTCTGAAGAATTGGTTGATTTGAAAGAAGATCTGCAAGAAGGTTTGTTAGAAAAAGTAAGTTATAGGCCGGAAGGAAAAAGTTTTGTTCCTCACATTACTTTGGCAAGAATTTCTGAATGGGAATTTAGAAAATTTGATTTAGACGAAAGGCCGGAAATAAACGAAGATATTGATTTGGTTTTTACAGCAGAATCAATTGAAGTAATGGAAAGCGAATTAAAACGCGGCGGTCCGCAATATACTATTTTAGAGTCGCATATTTTAGGAGAATAAAATCATGAAAATACACTTAATAGGAATTGGCGGAATTGGGGTGTCGGCGTTGGCGCAGTATTACATTTCAAAAGGCTACCAAGTGAGTGGTTCTGATTTGGTTGAATCGGAAATTACAGACTTAGTGAGGGAAAAAGGGGCTAAAATTTTTATTGGAAACTCTGCTGAAAATATTTCTACAAATATAAATTTAGTTGTGTATAGCCCGGCAGTAAAACCTGACAATCCTGAATATAAAATGGCCAAGGAATTGGGAATTAAAATTCAAACTTATCCCGAAGCTCTTGGAGAATTAACAAAAGAATTTTATACAATTGCCATTGCCGGTGCCCACGGAAAAAGCACAACAACAGCAATGGCAGGGTTGGTTTTAGCGGGGGCTGGCTTGGATCCAACAGTGATTGTGGGCACAAGAGTCAAAGAATTCGGAGATTCTAATTTTCGCGCAGGAAAAAGCAAACTTTTGGTGATAGAAGCCTGCGAGTATGATTCTTCATTTTTGCATTATTTGCCAAAAATTATTGCTATAACAAACATAGACAAAGAGCATTTGGATTATTTTAAAACCTTTGCCAACGTCAAAAAGGCTTTTAAAAATTTTGTTGTGCGGCTTCCTGTTGACGGGCATTTGGTTTTTAATAAAGATGATAAATATCCGCCCAAAATTGTAAAACCAAAATTTAAAATAATTGGTTATTCTGTGAAGCAAAAAGAAGCCGGGCGGTTGAAAAAGATTCTAAAAGTTCCGGGAATGCATAATGTTTCAAATGCGCTGGCTGTTTTGGCTGTGGCTAAAATTTTAAACATTCCAAACAGAGTTGCTTTTGGGGCGCTGTCAAAATTTAATGGAACTTGGAGAAGATTTGAAATTAAGGAAGGCGAGGCAGATGGTAAAAAAATAACTGTTATTTCTGATTATGCTCACCACCCGAATGAAATTTCCGCTACTTTAAAAGCTACCAGGAGAAAATATCCAAAAGAAAAAATTTGGTGCATTTTTCAACCGCATCAGCACCAGAGGACTTTTTATTTGTTTAATGATTTTGTAAAAACTTTTCAGCAAACTCAGGACCAGTGCCTGGTGGATAATCTAATTATCACCGATATTTATGATGTGGCCGGCAGAGAAACAAAAAAAATAAATTCCGAAGTCAGCGCTGAAAAGCTGGTAAAAAAAATTGATAGGAAAAATGTGGTGTATATGCCAATGGCGGAAATTGTAAAATTTATCAGGGAAAAGATTGGAGCTGGAGATGTGCTGATAATAATGGGAGCAGGAGATATTTATAAGCTTGCAGATAAATTTTAATTTTTTAAAAAATCAGCCCTGGTTGTAAAGTGCAACCAGGGCCTTGTTGTCTGATCTATGGTGGGGAAACAAGGGGCTACATGAGCGCCGACAATTGGATGTTGTTTCTCTTCTTCCTTTGGCGCTCTCGGTCCCGCTTCATCCGGGAAGTTAACTTCTTGCCGCTTTTTGGGCCATTACCATTGAAAGGCCCAATTGGCAGATTGGTTGGTGTCGTGCGACGACACGAACCATTGCTCGTTCCGTTAGTTTCCATGACTAAATCCTTTGCGTCTGTCTCGTTTCAGGATAAAGAGTAAAGGGAAGCTGCTTGTTTTTCTCCTAGCAGGTTTAAAGGTGCAAATTTATTCCCCGGCACACTACCAGGTTAAACAATTTTGATATTAACATTTTTTAAATATATGGTCAATTACCTGCATTGAGTGCAAAAACCTTTGCAATGCCGCATTTTTTTTGGTATTATTTAATAATGTTTTAAAATATATGATAAATACTGACAAACAAAAAATTAAGGAAATATTAACCCGTGGCGTCGAGGAGGTAATTATAAAAGAGGCTTTGGAAAAAAAGCTAGAATCCGGCCGTCAACTAAGAATAAAACACGGGCTTGATCCAACTGGCCCTAAAATTCACATTGGCAGAGCAATGCAATTTTGGAAACTAAAAGCTTTTCAAGAGCTGGGGCACAAAGTTGTTTTAATTATTGGAGATTTTACTGCGCACATTGGTGACGCTTCCGATAAACAAGCAATGAGAAAAGTTTTAACCCAAAAAGAAATAAAGGAAAATATGAAGGATTATGTAAGGCAGATTGGAAAAATTTTAGATATGAGAAAAGTTGAGGTGCGTTACAATAGCGAGTGGTTTAAAAAAATGAAAGTGCTGGATTTTGTAGATTTGCAGATGATTTTTACTGCTCAACAGCTAATACAACGAAGAAATTTTAAAGAAAGATGGGATTTGGCAAAGCCGATTGGCGCTCATGAGCTGGATTATCCAATTTTTCAGGGGTACGACTCGGTGGCTGTGAAGGCCGATGTGGAAACTGGCGGCACAGACCAATTATTTAATTTGCAGGCAGGCCGCGAAATACAGAAAAATTTTGGCCAACAGCCGCAAGATATTATGACTTTGAAAATGTTGAATGGCTTGGATGGCAGGAAAATGTCCACCAGCTGGGGGAATATAATTTCAATTATTGACGAGCCGGGCGATATGTTTGGCAAGGTTATGTCTATGAAAGATGAATTGATAAATGATTATTTTGAAATTGCCACAAGGCTATCAAAAATTGAAATTGAAGAAATTAAAAAATCTTCCGATAACCCGCGCGACATAAAAGCAAAATTGGCAAAAGAAATTGTAAAAATGTACCACGGAGCCGAAGCCGCCCAAAAAGCTGAAGCAGAGTTCAACAAAATACACCGAGACAACGAACTGCCTGCGGAAATAGAAATTTTTGAAACTAGCAGAAAAAATTATCCGGCGCTGGATTTATTGTGCGACACAAAATTAGCACCATCAAAAAATGAGGCAAAAAGATTGATTGAGGGCGGGGGCGTAACAAAGCGGGCCGGCGGCAGCGAAACAAAAATTGTTGACTGGCGGCAAGAAATTGCCTTGGAGGACGGGGTGGTTCTGCAGGTGGGCAAAAGAAGATTTATAAAAATAAAACTGCAATAATATGGAACACAGATTTTTAGTTGTCGAGGCCGCAAAGCATGTCGGCGAAAAAGTTAAGGTACAGGGCTGGGTTAATGTGAGAAGAGCCCACGGGAAAATTTTGTTTATTGACCTGCGCGATATTTCTGGAATAATGCAGGTTGTTTTTGTGCCTTCAAATAAGGAAGTTTATGATTTGGCGCAAAATTTAAGGCCAGAATGGGTGGTGGAAATTACTGGGCAAATTGTGAAAAGGCCCGACCAAATGGTAAATGAAAAAATTGACACCGGCAAAGTGGAACTTTCCGCCGAAGGTTTGAAGGTTTTGTCTGAATCGGAAACCCTGCCTTTGTCCATAGAAAAAGATGGTTATGAAATTGGAGAGGAAACAAGAATGAAATACAGATATTTGGACTTACGCAGGGAAAGAATGAAAAATAATCTTATTGTGCGACATAAGTTTTTTCAATTTGTTAGAGATTTTTTAAGCAAAGAAGGTTTTGTTGAAGTTGAAACTCCCATGCTCACAAAATCAACCCCCGAAGGCTCCAGAGACTTTATAGTTCCGTCAAGATTACAGCCAGGAAAATTTTATGCGCTTCCGCAGTCGCCGCAGCAATATAAACAATTATTAATGGCGGCAGGCCTGGAAAAATATTTTCAGATTGCAAAATGCTTGAGAGACGAAGACATGAGGGGAGACCGCCAATTCGAACATACGCAGATTGATATGGAGCTAAGTTTTGTAAACAGGGAAGATGTGATGGAGCTGAATGAAAGAATGATTATCACAATAGTAAAAAAGCTGTTCCCTGAAAAAAAGATTCAAGAAATTCCTTTCCCAAAAATTTCTTATAAGGAAGCGATGGAAAAATATAATTCTGATAAGCCCGACATTAGGAAGGATAAAAAAGATAAAAATTTATTGGCATTCTGCTGGGTTGTAGATTTTCCTTTTTTTGAAAAGGACGACGAAGGAAAATGGACGTTTACGCATAATCCCTTTTCAGCGCCTAAGCCGGAATTTATGCAGGACCTTTTGGATAAAAAAAATATTGGCAACATTTTGACCACGCAATACGACATCACCTTAAACGGTTCTGAAATTGGAGGCGGGTCAATCAGAAACTACAGGCCAGAAGCGCTTGAAGCGGTATTCGAAATAATGGGCCACAAAAAGGAAGATATCAAAGAAAAGTTTGGCCACATGCTGCAAGCATTCAGCTTTGGAACTCCTCCGCACGGAGGGATTGCTTACGGTTCGGACAGGTTTTTACAAATTCTTTTAGGCGAAATAAATATCAGGGAAGTTATTGCCTTCCCAAAAACCGGAGACGGAAGGGACTTGATGATGGACGCTCCGTCGGAAATATCTAAAAAGCAATTGGAGGAGCTTCATATAAAAATAGCTAAAAAGCCAAAAAAGACCTTCAAATGAATGTCAAAAAAATAGTACAAGGCGTTTTACTGTCCTTAGTTTTTATTTTATTTTTTGCTGCATTGATTAGCGGCGCAGAGGGGGTGGGCCTGAAAACTATGCTTGCCAGTGTTTCCGATAATTCGAACATTGCGGCAGAAAAATCTAATTTGCCTCAAAGGAAAGAACAATCTGAGGAGCCAAACATTAACGCCAAATCAGCAATTTCTGTGTTTATTAATTCCTCTGGCCAGCAAGAAATTCTTTTCAGCAAAAACGACGAGGAGCGTCTTCCTATCGCAAGCCTTACAAAACTTATGACCGCCTTGGTTGTTCTGGATAATTATGATTTATCGCAAAAAGTTGTAATAAATG
>JAPLZD010000006.1 GCA_026395195.1 Candidatus Staskawiczbacteria bacterium | reverse complement strand
CATCCGAGAGGATTGCACGCCTCACCGGTTCGGTCCTCCCCCCAATTTTCATCAGGGTTCAACCTGCCCATGGCAAGCTCGTCTGGCTTCGGGTCTTGAACAATCAGTATATTCGCGCTATTAACACTCGCTTTCGCTACGCCTGCGCCCCAGAGGGGCTTAGACAAATCGAATATTCAAACTCGTTCTGCAAAAAGCACGCCGTCACCCCGAAGGGCTCCGACTCTTTGTAAGCAAATGGTTTCAGGTACTATTTCACCGGGGTCAACCCCCTACTTTTCACCTTTCCCTCACGGTACTGGTTCACTATTGGTGATATTAATTATTTAGCCTTGGCCGATAGTTCGGCCTGCTTCCTGCCAGGTTATCATGCCCGACAGTACTCAAGAAATCTAACAAGGAGCATAAATTTATTTTTACATACGGGACTATTACCCTCTATGGTGCCTCTTTCCAGAGTGCTTCTATTAACAAATTTATCTAAATGCTCTCCCTCGGCAAACATTTACATAAACAATAAATTGTTCATGTAAGTGCTCCCGACGTTAAACCCTTGCAACCCCAATTATAAAAATTGGTTTGGGCTGTTCCCTTTTCGCTCGCCACTACTAAGGGAATGCGAAAATTCATAATCTCTCCTCAAGATCTTTTAATCAAGAGAGAATATAAATTTTCATTGTTTTCTGTTCCTCCGGCTACTGAAATGTTTTACTTCACCGGGTACGCTTATCCCGCTAAGCGGGACATTATTGAGTATTACCTCAACAGAGTTTCCTCATTCAGAAATCACCGGATCAAAGCTTGCTAGCCAGCTCCCCGATGCTTATCGCAGGCACGCCACGTCTTTCATAGCATTAATATCCCAAGGCATCCGCCATTCGCTTATAACCTATCCTTCGATAAACTCAACAAATGAATTTATCAAAAGCTTTCACCACCCTCCATCCTTTTTGCGTCAATGGAGAGCTTTTTTGCGTAAGTTTCTAATAGATACAGATTTTATGTATCTTTGAACTTGTTTTGTTTGTATGCTTTTACCTACTCATAATTAAATATAAGACCCCACGTCTAAAAATTTAATTATGATGCCTGTTAAAAATTGCTGGTAGGCAATCTGACATTAAAGTCATCTAACAGGGTTAAAATTTCAATGTTCGTGGTTTTGATAAAATAAAAATCGCCTTTCGGCGAAGCGGTCATTACTAACACAAAAAGTCAGACGTTATCCGCTTCGTTTTTTGATAGTGATTTCTAATTTATTTACCATGTAATCATATCTTATTAAATTTATCTATCCTTGTCAATAGCAAAACAAAAAGGCGCGGTACGTACGCGTCTTTTTGCATTTACTTTTCATGTCCCTATTCCCTTTCGGGAACGGGACGATCAAGTGTCAAAATTTTTATTTTTCTTCCATCTTTCGGTACATGTCTGAAATAACCTTTTCGGCCGTGCTCTTTCCGCCAAGTCCAATTGCCAATCCTATGCCCAAGGCCAAAGCGCCTACAATTCCATACACAATTGAGCTGTACAGTGTTTTAATCAATGTTGATGCTGGCAAAAGCTGGTCTAAAATCAGGAAAAATGTGAAAATCCAAATTGCCCATTTAACAATTGAGGCTGCCACAAATCCATAACCAACCTTCAGTCTTTCAACCATTGCCCTGACAACCTTTTCAACAATATCAGAAATAATAATTGCCACAACAAACACTAATACTGCAACAATTACGTTTGGCAAATATGCCAAAACCTGGTTTAAAAATCCCGCGAATGTTTTCAAGCCAAGTATGTCAACTGCCACCAATAGTGAAACGATAACAAAAACCCATTTGAATATCGCTCCAATAAATTCTGAAGGATTTACGTCAACATTTGCCCTTTGCAAGGCTTTTCTCCATCCCTCTTTTTCAAAAAGCTTGTTGAATTTTATCGACTTCAAAATTTCGGTGATCAATTTGCCAATACCAACTGAAACTAAATAACCAACTATAAATACAACTATTGCTAATACTAAATTAGCGACGAAAGCTATAAGTTGTTGCAAAAAAGGTTGCACAACTATTAGCCAATCTGCATATGCCATATATTATTTAATTAATTTTTTATTTTAATAATTATTTGTTCAAAGATCTAATTGTCCTGCTCTGCAGGACTCGACCTTTAAATCTATTTATTCATTATCCCAACTGTCAGGAATTAAATCAAGTCCTTGGGGTGTGGATAACTACTATCCACTATAAATACTTTTTCCACCCTTCTGGCAAGGGAATTTCTAGGTTTATCTGTTTTTCGCCCGTCGCATTCCTAAAACTAATCGCTGTTGCGGCCAAAGCGATGCTTTTGTCCGGCAACTGTTCTTTGGCGCTATACTTTACATCGCCCAAAATTGGGCAACCCATTTGTTGCATTTGAATTCTAATTTGGTGGAATCTGCCGGTTTTAGGCAAAATTTTCAAAAGCGAATATTTTCCATTAGACCTTACCACCTCCCATGACAGCTCGGCAGTCCTGGTTTTTGTCGCCTTTTTAACCGCCTCCAAAAGTTCCTTGTCTGTTTTATTTGTAAAACCTTCGGCAAAAAAAGATATTTTATTTACTTTTTCTTTAACACTCCCCTTTTCTTCTTTTGGTTTTCCAACAACAATTGCGTGATAAGTTTTTTGTATTGTATGGTTTCTAAATTGCTCAGACAACCTTGAAGCCCCTTTTGACGTTTTTCCAAACAAAACAATTCCTCCCACCGGCTTATCCAACCTATGCACAAGTCCAAGAAAAACCTGCCCAGGCTTTTTATATTTTTCTTTCAATTACCTCACCCCCTCCATTCACCGTTCGTTGAGAATCTGAAGGGAGACCTGCAGATGAGTGACCGCGAGCGTGGCGTTGATGCTGGTAGGCAAAATGCGGAAAGGCCAAACCCGGTTGAATCCGAGGTTTTCAATCGCTTAGGCGATGCCTTTTTCGGCATTATGTCTGCTGGCGCTCTCCAGGAAAGCCAGGAATACTGGGAGGGATTTGAGGACGGCCAAAACGGGGCCGAAAACGATTCTTAAAACGAGCTAGCGCTCACAAAAACTCCCTTATTACGGTTACTGCCCACAAAACTGCTCAGCGGTTGCGTGGGCCCTTTTTTTATAAATTTTTCAAAGCCTCTTTTATTCTGTCGGCTTCGGTTTCCACAACTGGACCAAAATATTCCCCGCTGTGCGCATGGCTTCCTTCGTATGAAGGCTTTTTTTGATCCAGATGTAAACTGAAGCTGAAATCAGTCCCCTGCTGCGTCACATATGCGTGAAACCTGGGGTAATTATCCCCTGTCAATTTCCTAACCAAATTAAATTCGTTGTCATTTGTATCTATAATAACATACCCCAGCTCTCTGGCCACACCCACAATATTTTTTTCTAAATTTTTAATTTCAAAATCCATTTAACCATGCTTGAATTCTATTACATCGCCGTCGCGGACAACATACTCTTTTCCTTCAGTGCGAAGTTTGCCTTGCTCGCGGGCTTTGGGATAGCCACCAGCGTCCAGCAAATCTTTCCAAAAAACAACTTCTGCTTTTACAAATTTTTCTTTAAAATCTGTGTGAATTGCAGCTCCGGCAATTGGAGCAGTGTCGCCCTTGTTTATTGTCCAGGCTCTTGTTTCGTCTTCTCCTGTTGTTAAAAAGGTTATTAAATTCAAAAGCTCATAAGATTTTTTTATCAAAACATCTGTTTCAGACAGTTCCGGCAACCCCAGTTCAATTCTCTCCGCGCTTGATAATCCTTCGCCTTCATACTCACTCTGCACGTCAACAGTAACATAGTCTTTTAAAACATTTTTGACTTCCCCACTCACTTCATCGTCTTTGCCGTTTAACAGATATAATCTTGGCTTAAAAGTCAGCAGTTGAAAACTATTTAAAATTTCTTTTTCGTCATCAGCAAAGCTTTGGTCAATTAAAACTTTTTCAGCAGCTAAAAATTCTTTTGCTTTTTTCAAAACTTCGTTTTCTTTCACAGCTTCTTTTTTGTTTTGCCGAACATCACCCTGCAAGCCTTCAATTCTTTTATTTATAGTCTCTAAATCTTTCAAAATTAACTCCACATCCAAAATTTCCTTTTCTTTTAAAGGATTTACTTCGTTTTGTGTGTTTACAATGTCGGCATTTTTAAATACGCGTAAAACATACAAAACAGCATCAACTTCTCTAATATGTGACAAAAATTTATTTCCCAACCCTTCACCCTGTGCGGCTCCTTTTACCAGGCCAGCAATATCCACAAAGTCCACAGTTGCGTAAATTTTCTTTTTTGATTTTGAAAGTTCTGCTAATTTATCAACTCTTTCGTCGGGAACCAAAACAACCCCAACATTGGGGTCAATTGTTGCAAAGGGATAATTGGCAATCAAAACTTCCTTTTTTGTTAGCGTTTTAAACAATGTGGATTTGCCCACATTCGGCAAACCAACAATTCCTATGGATAGAGTTAAATGCGACATTTTGTGCGTAAATAGGTATGCAACCAGCTATTTTTAGCTCTGTTTTCACCCCTATAATCTTGTTAATACTTTTAATTATTAAAGCCCTTTTCCTTGTAAAATCATATGTCTGTATATCCCTTCTTGATTCTTCTACAAA
>JAPLZD010000050.1 GCA_026395195.1 Candidatus Staskawiczbacteria bacterium | reverse complement strand
CAGGTTTCCTTTGCCCAAAGCAGTTTTTGGGGCCATGTATCGGATAAAATACAGGCATTAAATTTTCAAAAAGTTGCTTCCGTAAAATACATACAAGTGCCAGAGCAGTCGGTGGCTACAATTGTAAAATGAAGTTACGTTTTAAAAACTGGAGGACAAATATAGTTTTACTTTTAATAATAATTTTTGGAGCAGCTATAATTAGCCGCTTATTTTTTCTGCAAATTTTAGAGCGCAAGCTCTTTTCGGCGCAAGCTTTAGGACAGCAGGTTGGTTTTTCGACTGTTACAGGAGCCAGAGGGCAAATTTATTGTTCGGGGTCTGGCGAAGTAAAAAGTTTGGCGATAAATAAAGACAGCTGGACGATTTCCGCAAGTCTAAAGGACATTCCAGATAAAGAAGTTTTTGCCAAAACTTTAAGCGAAAATATTAATCAGACAAAGGACCAAATAATTTCAGAAATTAGCTCTCATGACAACTACGCTGTTATAGAAAAAGATGTGTCCCAAGAGCAGGCAGACAAAATAAAAAATTTGAATCTTAAGGGCTTGTCTTTAGAAAAGGCAACGGAAAGATATTACCCGCAAGGGCAATTTGCTCCGCAGGTTTTGGGATTTTTGGGCGGAGAGAGCTCCGGCCAATATGGCATTGAAGGGTATTATGACGACGTTTTAAAAGGAAAGACCGGCGTTCAGGAGGAACAGACCGGGTTTAGTTCTGTTTTTTCAAGCGCCGGCGAAGCATCCTTGGATGGATCAGATATTTATTTGACAATCGATTATAATATACAATTACAGGCAGAATCTCTTTTAAGGCAGGCCAAGGATAATTTAGATATAGAATCTGGCCAAATTATTGTTTTAAAGCCAGACACCGGAAAAATTTTGGCAATGGCTAATTATCCGAACTTTGACCTCAACCAATATTCCAAGGAGAGTGATTTAGCCATTTTTCAAAACAGCGCCGTTCAAAAACTTTTTGAGCCGGGATCCATAATGAAGCCTTTTACCATGGCCTCGGCCCTGAATGAAGGGAAAATAACTCCCGAAACAACATATGTGGACACTGGTGTTGTTAAGTTTGGAACAAAAACAATCCACAATTATGGCAACGAAGTTTACGGCAAGCAGACGATGACAGGAGTTTTGGAAAATTCAATAAATACGGGCGCCATTTTTGCCGAGCAGCAAATGGACCACAAATTATTCTTCAGCTACTTGGATAAATTTGGATTTTTTGAAAAGACAGGAATTGACTTGCAGGGGGAAGTTTATTCGCATAATGACTTATTAAAAAACGGGCAGGATATGGAGTATGCAACCGCTTCTTTTGGGCAAGGAATTGAATTAACTCCTTTGCAAATTGCCCGGGCTTTCTGCGCGCTGGCCAACGGCGGCAAGCTTGTTAAGCCTTATATTGTAGAAAAAATTGTAAACGGCAATGATGAATCTTACACAAAACCGGAAATTTCCGACCCGATAGTTTCTAAACAAACAATTTCACAATTAATCCCAATGATGATTAATGTCATAGACGGGGGGCTTCCACGCCAAAAAATTACCGGATATTATATAGCTGGAAAAACAGGAACTGCGCAGATTCCATTAACAAACAGCAAAGGATATGACCCAAACAAAACAATACAAAGCTTTGTCGGCTTTGCTCCGGCGCTAAATCCGCAATTTTTAATATTAGTTAAATTAGATAATCCTCGCGCGTCTAAATCAGCTTTGTCGTCTGTCCCTGTGTTTAGGGATTTGGCGCAATACATAATAAATTATTGGAAAATTCCGCCAGATTATGATATCAATAAATAAGCCGCTCCCATCGTCTAGCCCGGTCCAGGACATTTGCTTCTCAAGCAAGTAACACCAGTTCAAATCTGGTTGGGAGCACATGGTTTTTAAAAACCTGTTTAAGGACTATATATATCCTGTCGCAGTTTTTTCCGGCGGAATGATCGGGGTTGGTTTTTTGTCTTTGCCCTACATTGCAATGAAAAGCGGCATCTGGATTATGCTGGCTTATTTTTTTATTGCCACATTTCTTATTACTAAAATTCATCTGGTTTTTTGTGAAATAAGCTTAAAAACACCGGACTTCAAAAGGATTCCGGGATTCGTTGGGCATTATTTAGGCAAAAAAGCCGAAATTTTTACTTTATTTTTGACAGTTATCGGCACATTCGGAGTTTTGCTGGCGTACTTGATTGTTGCAGGAGATTTTTTGACTGCCGCCTTGCAGCCCATATTTCATGCGGGCCCCCTAGTTTATGTGTTTTTTTATTTTGCCTTGGTCACTGCGATTATTTATTTTGACATTAAAACCATAGCCAAGGTTGAATTCTGGGTTCTAGTTTTATTATTTTTGTCAATAATTTTTATTTTTTTAGAAAGTTTTTCGCATATAAAATTATCTAATATTTTCCCGCTTAGCGGGATCCCGCTTGGCGGGACAAATTTGTTTCTGCCCTACGGGCCGATGTTATTTGCGCTTTGGGGCGCGGGAATGATACCCGAGGTTGAAGAAATGCTGGCTGCCAGCCCGCAAGGGAAGAAAAGGTTAAAAAAAATAGTTGTTATCTCTACAATTATAATCGCGGTTTTTTATTTTTTATTCACGCTTCTGATTTTAGGTTTAACGGGCGCGCAAACCGATTCGGTGGCTCTGACCGGATTAAAAAATGTTTTAGGCAGCAATTTAGTTCTTGTGTCTCTTTTAATAGGCGCTGCTGCAACTTTTACAGCGTTTGTTTCGCAGGGGATTATTCTCAAAAAAACTTTAGTATATGACTTAGGCATAAAGCATTGGCAGGCGCTGGTAATGACATGCTTTACGCCCATGATACTTTTTTTACTTGGGTTGAAAAATTTCATTCCAATTTTATCTTTTGTCGGCGCCATCATCCTTGGCATATACGGAATTCTAATTTTGCTTATGTATAAAAAAATTGCCTGCCTGCCGGCAGGCAGGGCGAAAAAGAATATCGTAATTTATTCATTGTCCTTGGTATTTTTATTGGGAATAATATACGAAATAATACATTTTATAAAATAAAATATGCTTTTTGAGATTCTTATTTTTATTGTTTCAATTTTAGTTTTGTCCTGGCTGAGTTCCAGCTTTGTAAAAACTTTAATTGAAATTGCCAGGTATTTAAGGTGGCGGGAATTTATTGTGGCTTTTTTTGTGATGGGGTTTGCCGCTTCTCTGCCTAATTTATTTGTTGACCTGAACGCCGCCTTGCAGGGGCTGGCCCCAATTTCTTTTGGAGACATAATCGGCGGAAATTTGGTTGATTTGACTTTGATTATGGCAATCGTCGTGTTTTTCAGCAAAGGCAAAGTTTCAACCGACAGTAAAATGGTGCAGGGAAGCTCTGTTTTTACATTTTTTATTGCCATATTGCCCATTTTTCTAATTTGGAAGGGAAGGGTGACCCAGGTAGAGGGCGCAATTCTTATTTTGGCTTTCTTTGTCTACGCTTATTGGCTGTTTTCAAAAGATGACAGATTCAAAAAAGTTTATAGGCGCGTAAAAGAACAATCAGAGTCTGCCGTTGTCAGGCGCCGGGTTTTTGCAAAAAATGTCGTGAAAATTATTTTAATTGTAGCTGTTCTTTATGCCGCCTCGCAGGGAATAATTTATGCCGCAAAATCGTTTCAGGCGTCTTTGGGAATATCGCTTTCTTTGGTTGGTGTTTTGATTGTGGCCTTAGGAAATTGTTTTCCTGAAATGTATTTTGGGATTGTGTCCGGCAGAAAGGGCGAAGGGTGGATGGTGGTAGGAGACATGATGGGGTCTGTAATTGTGTGCGCCACTTTGGTTTTGGGAATTATAGGCCTTGTGGCTCCGTTTGAAATTAAAGATATGTCAGTATTTTTAATTGCCCGCATTTTCACCGTTATTGCCGCGCTTTTTTTCCTTATAGTTGTAAGAACCGGCAAAAAAATTACAAAAAAAGAAGCTTTACTCTTGCTTTTTATTTATATTATTTTTTTAATGACCGAAATTTTTGTTAAATGAGTTTTTCACAGTATACAAATAAATCTCCAGAACAGGTTTTGTCTGCATTAAAGGCTTCTTTTTCCGGACTTTCCAAAAAAGAAGCTCTTTTACGCCTGAAAAATTATGGCCCCAACGAAGTAAAAACACGAAACATAAATGCCTGGGAAGTATTTAAAAGGCAGCTAAAATCCCCCTTTACTTATCTGCTTTTTTCAGCTGCTTTAATATCTTTTTTTGTCGGAGAGAAAATAGATTTTTATATAATAACTTGCGTGGTTTTGATTAATATTATTATAGGTTTTTTGCAGGAATACAGGGCGGAAAGGGCAATTTATGTTTTACGAAAATTTATCTCCCAAAATGTAAAAGTTTTGAGAAGCAGCAGTGAGGAGATGGTGGACAAAAAAGAAATTGTGCCCGGAGATATTATTTTATTGGAAGCGGGCGACAGGGTTCCTGCTGATTTAAGAATTATAAAAATAGAAAATTTTTTGGTGGACGAATCGTCGTTGACCGGCGAATCGGTTCCTGCGGTAAAAATAACAGAAGCATTGCCGCATGAAAGCGACGAGGTTTTTAAGGCTAAAAATATGCTTTTTGCCGGAACGTGCGTAATTTCGGGGAAAGCGCAGGCAGTCGTGGTAAATACCGCCAATCAAACCGCTTTCGGCCAAATTACAGAATTAGTTGCCGAATCTGCAAGACAGGGAGCTTACGAAAAAAGTATTTTATATTTTTGTAAATTAATTTTAAAGATAGTCGTTGTCACAATAGTTCTTCTATTTGCCGCGAATTTGCTTATTAAGGGTATCAGTGATTTTTTTGAACTTCTTTTATTTTCAGTGGCTTTAATTATAAGCATTTTGCCCGAAGCCTTGCCGGCCGTTGTCACATTTTCTTTATCAAAAGGAAGCATTGAAATGGCAAAGCACCATGTTGTTGTCCGACGGCTTTCAGCCATTGAGGACATGGGAAATATTGAGGTTTTGTGCACAGATAAAACAGGCACGCTTACAGAAAACAAACTTTCCTTAGAAAAAATAGTTGCCTCTAATAAAAGAAAATGCCTGCTCTACGGGCTTTTAAGTTCGGGCCTAAACGACCGCAAGCAAAGTATTTTGAACCCTTTTGATTTGGCGCTTTTTGAAAAATCACCCGAAGATTTTTGGCAGGAATATAAAAAATACGAAATACTTTTTGAGCTTTCTTTCGATTCTTACAGGATGCGTTCGTCTTTTGTAATTAAGAATAGAAAAGGAGAAAAATTTTTGATTGTCAAAGGAGCGCCTGAAATTCTTCTGGATTTATGCGTAAAACTTGATGACGGTTCAACCAAAAAAGAAATAAAAGACGATGCGCGCAGAGAGGGCGAGGAGGGGAGGAGAGTTTTGGCAATAGCATTTAAGAAGATAGAAAAAGAGTCAGTAGAAGTTGAAGATGAAAAAGGGCTGACTTTTTTGGGCTATTTTGTATTTGAAGATCCTTTAAAGCCAAGCACCCAGGAAGCTGTAAAATTAGCTAAAAAAATGGGCGTTAAAATTAAGATTATTACCGGCGACAGCTCCGAAGTGGCAGGGTACGCAGCCCAAAAAATTAAATTAATTAGTAATCCAAAAGAAGTTGTTTCCGCCAGCCAATTGGAGAAAATGACAGTCGAAGAATTTGACGACGCCTGCGACCAGATGCAGGTTTTTGCCAGAATTTCTCCGCAATTAAAATATAAAATTGTCAAATCTCTTGAGAAAAAATATGAAGTGGGATTTTTGGGGGAGGGCATTAATGATGCCCCGGCCTTAAAAGCGGCCAATGTGGCAATTGTTGTGCAGTCGGCCAGCGATGTTTCAAGAGAAGTTTCCGATGTTGTTTTGTTAAAAAAGGATTTAAAAGTAATTGTTGATGGAATAAAAACCGGCAGACAAATTTATTCCAACATCAATAAATATATTAAATGCATGCTTGCCAGCAATTTTGGGAACTTTTATTCTGTAGCAATAATATCCTTGTTTATAAATTATTTGCCCATGCTGCCAGTGCAGATTTTATTGGGAAATTTGCTTTCGGATTTTCCGTTGATTTCTGTTGCCACAGATACAGTTGACATTGAAGAATTGAAAAAACCGAAAATGTACCAGTTAAGTTCGGTTTTGCCTTTGATTATGACGCTGGCCGTAATAAGCACAATTTTTGACTTTATATTTTTTGCCATTTTCTTTAAGCAAAGCCCGGCAGTAATCCAAACGCTCTGGTTTATTGAAAGCATATTAACCGAACTTTTATTGATATTTATTATCAGAACCAGCCATCCTTTTTGGAAAGCCTCCAGGCCGGGTTTTTCCATGACTCTGTTTGCCATAATCGACGGCATTTTTGTTGTCCTTTTGCCGTTCCTGGCTTTTGGAAAAGAACTGTTTCATTTTGTGAGTCCGCCAATGACCCCTCTGTTTATTGTTTTCGGGCTCCTGATAGCCTATTCTGTATTAAGCGAAGCCGCAAAGCTGCTTTATTTTAGGTATCTAAAACCCATATTAAAAATTAAATAAGCCTTTTTATTTTCCCGTTTTTAAAGTAAGATAAGCTAAAAATATGGATATTACGACAATTCTATTGATAATAATAGCGGTTGCGGTGTGTTTCGCGATTTTTTTGTTGCTGCAAAAAAATCGCCAAAAAGAGCCGGAAAAAAAAGAAGATGGCTCGTTGCTTATGTTGCAACAGCAAATTGGACAAATTGCGCAGGCAGTTGATTCAAAATTATCGGAGTCAAATAAAAATGCCCAAGAACAATTTAAGCACTCAGCGGATATTATAAGAAATGTGACAGAAAGATTGACTCGTTTAGACGAAACAAACAGGCAGGTTGTTGGGTTTGCCGATCAATTGAAATCTTTGCAGGATATTTTGAAAAATCCAAAACAGCGGGGAATTCTTGGAGAATATTATTTGGAAACTGTTTTGAAAAATGTTTTGCCGCCGGGCTCTTTCCAGATGCAATATGTATTTTCCAACGGAGAAATTGTTGACGCGGTTGTTTTTGTTGATAAGCGGATAATTCCCATTGATTCAAAATTTTCTTTGGAAAACTATAACAGAATGCTGCAGACAAATGACGCAGCCGAGAAGAAAAGACTGGAAACGGCTTTTGTGAATGATTTGAAATTAAGAATTGATGAAACTGCAAAATATGTCAGGCCCGAAGAAAAAACAATGGATTTTGCTTTTATGTTTATTCCATCGGAAGCTGTTTATTATGATTTATTGATAAATAAAGTTGGAGTAATAACCGAAGACACAAACAATTTGATTTATTATGCCGGCAAGAAAAAAGTTGTAGTTGTTTCGCCAACTTCATTTTTGGCATATTTGCAGACGGTTTTGCAGGGCTTGAGGAACCAAAAAATTTCAGAGCAGGCGCAGACAATTATTAAGGAAGTAGAGCGCCTGGGCAAACATTTGTTTGCATATTCAGAACATATGAAGAGACTTGGACAGCATTTAGATGTAACTGTTTCCAGCTATAATAAAGCCGGCAAAGAATTGGAGAAAATAGATAAAGATGTTGTAAAACTTACCGTGGGTGAGCCGAAGATAGAAATTGACGAGGTGGAACGCCCGACATTGACTGGAGAACAATAAAATGTTAAACTAATAAATTATGTTGGCGATTATAAAAACCGGCGGGAAGCAATATGTTGTCCAGCCCGGAGACAAAATAAAAGTTGAGAAATTAGATAAAAAACAGGGGGAAACTTTTTCGTTTTCCGATGTTTTATTGGTTGAAAAGAGTAAAAAAATTGAAGTGGGAACTCCCATGGTAAAAGCAGAGGTTACAGCAAAAGTTTTAGGCCATGGCAAAGGAGATAAAATAATTGTTTTCAAATATAAGCCTAAGAAAAGAGAAAGCAGAAAAATAGGCCACAGACAGCCCTACACCGAGTTAGAAATAATTAGCATTAAATAAAATTCCCGCCAGTTGGCGGGAAAAGCCCCGGGAAGCGGGGTTTTTTGTTGCATTGTAAAAGATATGTTATAATAAATTAACAAATGATAAATACGCAAGAAATAAGAAAGTTTTTTCCGGCTATTATGTCCGGCAGAGTTTTGTCTAATAATGCTGCATCCACGCAGGCGCCTGTTCAGCTGTTGGAGTTGCTTAATAAACTGATGGCAGAATATGATAACGTGCACAGGGGACAGTCAAAATCTTCAATGTTAACCACAGAAAGGTTTGAAGCATCTTACGATACCATTGCTCAATTCATTGGCGCTCCGTCGCGCAAAAACATTATTTTATACAAAAATGCAACCGAAGCCATAAATTCTGTTATGTATTCTTTGATGACCGAATTTAAAGACGGGGACAATGTTGTGGCAACGCTTATGGAGCATAATTCCAATTATGTTCCGTGGTACGGATTGTGCAATGAAATTTTGCCAAAATTCGGGATTAAAGCAGAATGTAGGCTGGCAAAATTTGATAAGGAAACGGGCCAGCTTGATTTAGAGCACCTAAAATCTTTGATAGATGAAAGAACAAAGATAGTTTGCGTTGTCGGAGCGTCAAATTTTCTTGGAACAAAAAATCCCATAAAAAAAATAAGAAAATTAGCTAATGCCAGCGGTTATGTGCAACCAAACGGAGAAAAGAAATCTTATTTGTTAATTGATGGCGCCCAGCTTGTGCCGAATGTTTTTGTTGATGTTAAGGAATTGGACGTAGATTTCCTTGCCTGGTCTTTTCATAAAATGATGGCACCTTTTGGCGTGGGAGCGTTATATGCTAAGGAGGATTTGCTCTTAGGAATGAGGCCGTTTCTTTATGGCGGGGATATGATTGCCGAAGGCCAGGTTACTCCTGAAAAGGTAGGCTACAACGCGCTCCCTTGGAAATTTACTGCCGGAACTCCAAATATTCTAGGAACAATTCTTTCAGCGCAGGCCTTAAGGCTGTTGATGGATTTTTCTTTGGATTCTGGAAAATATGCATATTTTTTGACCGATAAAAAATTAGAAAGCCAAGATGTCAAAAAAGCAATGGACAGCATCGAGGTCCATGAAAAATATTTAATAGGCGGCGCAATGGACATAATGGAATCAATGCCCACCGCATATGTTTACGGTCCTAAAAACCCTGGAGAGAGGACTCCGTTGATTTCTTTTAATTGCAGCCAAAATAATCCATTTAAAATAGCCGAAAGGCTGAATGGTCTTGGGATAGAATCGAGAGCGGGCTGTCATTGTGCGACACTGGCGCACCATTATTACCAGCTGAACCCGCCGGCGTCATGCAGGCTTAGTTTTTACGCGTACAATAGTATTGAGGACGTTGAAAAAGCGTGTTCTGCCGTAAAAAAGGTTTTAAATAATTAAAAATTATTAGTAAATTAAAATAACATGCAACAATGTGCAATATACGATAATCGCGCACTTAACTTTTTTAGAGCCGCCGCCGGATTTCTGGCTTTAGCCGCTTTTTTGCTCCAGAATATGTGGCTGGTTTTGATAACAGCCATTCTGTTTTTGCTTGGAGTTTTCTCAATGAAGCTGAATTTTCTTTATCAAGCGTTTGGCGCGGTTTCGAAAAATATGTTAAAACAGCAATTTGCGCCAGTTGAAAAAGACCCGGGAGAAATAAAATTTGTCTACGGCTTTACGGCAATTTGTTTTTTTATATCTTTTTTACTTCTTTATTTTGGAAAATTTGAAAACATTGCTTGGGGCCTGGACCTGTTAGTATCTTTTTTGACTCTCCTTGCCGCCTTTGCCAATGTATGCTTAGCAGCTCTTTTGTACGTGTTTTTCAAAAAATGCATATTAGAACATTGCAGAGGCGTTAAATAAAAATGGCAAATCCGTCGCCAAAAATAAAAAAACTGGGAGATGCGGGCTATGTAAACCAGAACTGCTGGCTGGCAAGAAATTTAAATTATCCGCCGACAAAGCACTGCCAATATTGCCAGTTGAAATTAAGAAACTGTTTGTTTGAGCGCTACATGATAGTAACTTTAGTTTTGGTTTGTTTTATTGTGATTGCTTCATACATAATTGACGGAAGCGTTTCCAGATCTTTAATTTTTGCTATTTTCGCCATTTTTATCACTTACGGATATTTTTTTGACAGAAGCACGCAAAAAATGATTGAGGCTAATTTTGAGGAAAAAAAGGCTAAAGACGCTTTTAAGGATTTGAACAGCGACCTTCAGCAGAAAGTTGATGACCAGACAAAAGATATCAAAAAAGCTTTTGAATTGGAAAAGGGTGCAAAAGAAGAATTAGAATCATTAAGCCAATCGAAAGACCAGTTTCTTATGACCATACAGCACCACTTAAGGACTCCTTTAACTGTTATGAAGGGGTGCGTCGAAATGCTTGCTGAAGGCGAATGCGGAAAACAAAGCAAGAAAACAGCCGAAGTAATAAGCAGATTTGGGAAATCAACCGACAAGCTTATCAAAATGGTAAATGAATTTTTGGATATAACGCAGTTTCAAGTAGGCAAGCAGGTGATTGCTTTAAGGCCCGGAGTGAATATAAATATAATGCTGAGCGATATTTTAGACGAATTAAATCCCGAAGCAATTAGAAAAGGAATTTATTTGCAGCTAAATAGCCCGAGCAATTTCAATGTAAAGGCGGATGCGGAAAAATTGAAAGCTGCTCTGTACAATATTATTGATAACGCAGTAAAATATACCCCAACGGGAGGGGTGAAAATAAAAGTAAGGTTGAATAATTCTTCAGATTTGCTTATTATTTCAGAAGACACCGGAATTGGTATAAAAAAAGAAATTCTTAATAATCTTTTTTCGCAAATTTTTGAAAGAAGCGACCAGGCTAAAAATGTTTTTGCCACAGGAAGAGGCATGGGGCTTTACATTTCCAGCCAGATTATAAGGGCGCATGGCGGAAAGATTTGGGCAGAGTCAGAGGGCGAAGGCAAGGGCTCAAGGTTTTTTATAGAATTGCCAATGGATTAAAAAAGTATTAATAAGAAAATAAAAAACATGAAAAAAATTGTACTACCGGCAATGTTATTTGTTTCGGCTTTAGTTATATCTTCCTTGCTTTATTTTGGAGTAGAAATGCAGGGAAATGACAAGTCAAAAATGCTTGGAGCATTAAGTTTTTTGGCGGAAAATTCTCATACCGGGCTGATAACTTCCCCGGGCAACCAGTTGGCCCTGAAGGACAAAGAAAAAAATGCAGATCAATATGCCGTAAATGCTCCTTTGGAAAATAACGCTGAAAGCCAAGCCAGCGGCACCAAAAATGTTGCCGTAGGCGAACTTCCAACAGTGCTTTTTGATATTTCGGCCCAGCCTCTTTTCGGAAAGTCAAGCGAAATGAGCGTTGTTTTGTGGATGTGCGGTATTGCAGCAGTTTTATTAGCTATAATATTTTTAGCGCGCCGGATTTACAAAAAAATAAGATTGAAAAAAATTAGAAAAATTGCATGAAATTTAAGTCAGTCAAAACCTCAGTTTTTTGTTTAATTGCTTTTTCTTTTCTGGCGTGCGGTTTTTTTGCAGCAGCTCAGCAAAATCCAGTTGGAGCTGCAACCGATGATGGCACCGTAAATGTCGCGCAGGAAAGCGGAAACAATAGGATTGCGCCGGGAGAATTCTTGCCCATTTCTATAAAGCTGGTTAATTTTGGTTCGCAGAAAAGAGTGGATGTAGTTGTTAATTACAAAATTTTAGACAGCGACAACAAAGAAATTTATTCAGAAAGCGAAACCGTGGCAGTGGAAACCACCGCAAGCTTTGTAAAAAGAATCCAGTTGCCGTATACTATAAAATCCGGCCTTTATTCGTTTGTGAGCATTTTAAACTATCCCGACCAGCAACAGCCGGCAGAATCAAAATTTCCTTTTCGGGTTGAAGAAAAAATAGGCAGTTTTTTCAAGAGCGATTTAATTTTTTATTCTATAACGCTTTTTTCCATAATTTTAGTTGTAATTGTTTTAACCTATTTATTTACGGCCTTAAATAAAAAGCGCAGTGTGATTTCTCAAGATTACACAGATAAGCCGAAGAGCGAAATAATATATTACGAAATTTTAGGGGACGTCATCTCTCAAATGCGCCTTAGAATTGGAGACGATGCATTGGAAATTGCCAAGGGCATATCGGATTTGGAGATTAATGATAAAAATGGCATGGTTGTTAATATCAAAAAAAATCCAGCCCGAATTGTCGCCTTGTTAATTGACCGGTACGAAGAAATGACCGGCAATCGGGTTAGTTTTAGCCTTCCTCAAAATAAAAAGCATAATTAATAATTAAAAAAAGAATCATGGTGCAAAAAAATAAAAATAAAATTTTAATTGTCGAAGACGATGAGGATTTTGTTTGGATTGTGATACAGGGCCTTTTAAAGGAAAATTTTTCGGTTGTCAGCGCCTCAAACGGCCAGGAGGGTCTGGAGATGATAAAAAAAGAGAAGCCAGATTTGGTTTTGCTGGACATTTTGATGCCCATTATGGACGGCTTGACCATGCTGGAAGAATTGAGGCACGGCGGAGAATACGAGAAAAATTTGCCGGTAATATTGCTGACCAATCTAAGCGCCAATAGCGAGGATATTATAAAAAAAGTGGCGGAAACCGGGCCGGCGCATTACATTGTGAAAGTTAATTTTCCAGTAAAACAGATTGTGGAAAAAGTGAAAGAATTGCTTATGCAAAAATAATAAGTGAAAATTTTTAAAACCCGCCCGCAGAAAAGCATAGAGCGGGTTTTTTGTATAAAAAGACTTGACAACGTTTTTGACAAGCGTAGAATTAGAAAAAATGTGTCCGAATGTTCTTTTCAAATTTGGTACCTGAAATTCACAGAAGCAGGAGGAAGACAGATGAATAGCAATAGGCATATCGTTAAAATGATAAACGCCAAATGGCAAGAAGGTAAATTCCTTGGAGTCGGGCTCGACATCGAGTTCCGCAAGATTCCGCGAGTCGTTATCGATGACGATGGGAAGGTCAATGTCTGCAAAACCATGGTTGATTATGCCACCCAGATTATCTGGGCCACGCACGACATTGTCTGCGTCTATTTAATAAACCACTATTTTTATTGGGCTAAGGGCATACCGGGCATTCTGGCGTTAAAAGAGATCATATCCAGAATCCACGCCATTGCCCCCAACGTTCCTATTTTGTTAAATAACAGCGAGGGTGACATCGGCAATAGCAATCTCGCGATTATAGAGTATGCTTTTGGCGAGCTGGATCTGGATGGAATCACTATCAACCCGTGGTTTGGCCAGGAAGCGCTCCAGCCTTTTCTCAACCTACCGCAGAAGGGGATTGTCGTGGTTTGCCGCACTTCCAACTTTGGGTCTGAAGAGTTCCAGTGTTTGAAAATCAGCGACCACGAAAGCGTGTCGCTTTTCAAAACAGTGGCATGGCGAGTTTCTCAATTTTGGAACAAAAATGGAAATTGCGCTTTGCAATTTGGGGTGCGTTCTTGCGCAGACATCAGCTTAGTCAGGGAGATTGTGCCCGACATGCCGATTTTTGTCCAAGGAGTAGGTCCCCAAAGCAAGACCGGCACAATCGAGGAAGACGATGTGCGAGAAATCATTGTTGCCGGCAGGCACAATACCATTCTTTGCTCTGCGAGAGGAGTTATATTTTCGCCTGACCCTCGCAAAGAGGCAACCAGGTTGCATCATCTGATTAGCAAATATCGCGCAGCAGAATTAGCTGCGGCGAATGCTTAATCTTTTGACAGGGGACCCCCACGGTCCCTTTTTTGTTTTTAATTTTTAGTGTAAAAAGAAGTTATGAAAATAGAAGAGCCAATTGAATATGTCAGAGGATTTACTAACTTTTTGCAATGCAGAATTGACTTGTCAAAAAAACCATTGATACCAAGGCCAGAAACAGAATTTTGGGTCCAGCAAGCAATCAATGATATTCTCATATTCTCGAGAATATCAGAGTGTCCCATTCGAGTTTTGGATATTTTTAGCGGGTCTGGCTGCATTGGTATCGCCGTTTTAAAACATGTTAAAAATTCAAGAGTGTTTTTTGTTGATAAAGACAAAAGGTGTTTAGAACAAACAAAAATAAATTTGAGAATAAATAAATTAAAAGGTATTGTGCGACAGTCGGATGTTTTTAGCAATATAAAAGACAAATATGATTTTGTTTTTGCCAATCCGCCGTATGTGGCAAAAAATATGATAAATAAAATACAAAAATCGGTTTTAAAATTCGAGCCCAAAGTTGCTTTATTCGGCGGAAATGACGGGCTTTATTATATTAGAAAATTTCTAGGGCAGGCAAAAAAACACTTGAATCCAAACGGAGTGATTTTTATGGAGTTTAGCCCGGAGCAAAAGAATAAAATAGAAAAACTCCTTAAAAAAAATAAATACAAAAACTGGCAATTTAATAAAGACCAGTATGGAAGATGGAGATATGTTGTTGTTTTTGCGTAAAAAATATTGTAATCTAATTTATCGTCCTTTGAGTTAACAATCCATTAGCGGAGGTGCATAATGTCGAGTATTCAAAAACTGATCATCGATTGTGGCGGCCAGTATACGCTTGTTATTGGCCGGACGCTTAGGGAATTGGGAGTCCGTTCGATAATTCTTCCGCCCAAGAAAGCTGCTGCTTGGCTTAAAACCAACAAGTCAAAAGGCATCATTCTTTCCGGAGGGAATTTCAGCGTTTACAGCGAAGACGCGCCACACGTTCCGGCGCAGGAAATACTGGAAGCCGGCGTTCCTATTCTCGGGATTTGCTATGGCATGCAGTGGCTGGCCCACCAGTTCGACGGCACGGTTATGCCGCATTGGGAGAGTAAGGAGTACGGAAAAGCGGAGGCAGTTTTTGACACTGCTGACAAGCTCTTCTCGGGCCTGCCCAAAAAGAATGTTGTGTGGGCGAGCCATGGCGACAGCGTTGCCGTGCTTCCGAAAGGGTTCAGGCAAATCGCGTCGTCTGAGGGCGGCAAGACAATCGCTGCGATGGTAAATCGTAAGAAAAAGATCTGGGGCGTGCAGTTTCACCCAGAAGTCGTGCAGACACCGAACGGCAAAAAGATTTTGGCCAGGTTTCTGTTTGACATCTGTGGCTGCCAAAAAGATTGGTATCCTCAGGATGTCATCGCAGGAATTCGCGCCGAGACCGTTGCGACAATCGGAAGCAGAAAAGCCCTCGTCGGTTTTAGCGGCGGAGTTGATTCTTCGACTCTGGCTGCGATTCTGTCTCCCGCGCTGGGCAAAAACCTTTTGGCGGTCTGCATTGACACCGGAGGTCTGCGCCAAGATGAACTGCGGGAAGTCCGCAAGAACGCGCAGTGCGCTGGTGTGGCGCTGAAAGTCGTGAGCGCGGCCGGCCGCTTCCAGAAAGGGCTGGGAAACACGGTTCATTCCGAAGCGAAGCGGAGAAGGTTTAAGCGCGTTTACGGACCGACCCTGCAGAGGGAAGCTCTGGCTTTTGGCGGCAATAAGGATTCGGTTGTGCTTGTGCAGGGAACTCTTGCCACAGACATCATCGAGTCTGGCCTCGTTGGAGAAGCGCAGCTCATCA
The DNA here is from genome assembly GCA_026395195.1 of Candidatus Staskawiczbacteria bacterium. GTDB lineage: Bacteria > Patescibacteriota > Minisyncoccia > Minisyncoccales > Staskawiczbacteraceae > XYD1-FULL-39-28. The sequence goes on along the minus strand of JAPLZD010000050.1, from coordinate 3,393 downwards.
AGAGCCACCACAACGTGGGACTTGGCTTGCAGATTCCGCAGGTTCATCCTTTCCGGAATTTGTTTAAGTACGAGGTCCGCGAGCTGGCTGAACAGTTGGGACTTCCTGAGTGCATTTCAAAACGTCAGCCGTTCCCCGGCCCCGGACTTTACGTTCGGGTTGTCGGCAAACCTGCACGGCCCGACAAGCTTGCAATCGTGCGCTGGGCGGATGAGGAGGTCGCTAGGATTCTGAAAAAGCACAAGCTTTATCATCGCATTTCCCAACTTGTCGTGGGACTTGATTGTCTTCGGACAGTCGGAATAAAAGGCGATGAGCGGGTCTACGGCTTTTCAGTCGTGGTGCGCGCGGTGCAGACGTCAGATTTTATGACTGCTGTGGGATATCAGATTCCCGCAAAGGTCAGGCGCGAGATTGACGCGTGCGTCACCAAACACCCAAAGATTGTACGCGTTTATTACAATGAAACGCACAAGCCTCCGGCGACAACTGAATTGGAGTAGGCCTTTCTACCAAGTCAAGGAAGGCTTTTTTATTGCACAATTATTAATTTCTGGTAATATGATTTTACAAACTCTGCGTAGGAGTTTTTGGCCTGCCTGCCGGCAGGCAGGCACTTTGCCAATTCGTTTTGATGAACTCTTTTGCGAAAGGTTGGAGTTATGTCGACACAAGGAAAGTGGGCGCTGATTTCCGTTTCCAACAAAGACGGAATCGTGGGTTTTGGTGACTCTCTCGCGAGAGTTGCACGCCGGCCTGTTGGCCGACAAGTCAGACCCTGAGCAAGTTGATGAGATGCGACGGCTTGGTTTGCCCTTCATTGACATGGTCGTGTGCGATTTTTATCCGTTGGCCGATGCCATCGCGAAGAAAGACGCCACCATCGAGTCGGTTGTTGAACTCACTGATATCGGCGGGCCAACAATGGTTCGTTCGGCGGCCAAGGGCGGCCGGATTGTGATTTGTCGGCCCGAAGACCGCCAGTGGGTTCTCGACCAACTCAAAGTGGCTGGAGATTTGTATCCAAGCCAGCGCGAAGGTTTGCGTGCCCGCGCGGAATTCGAAGTTGCCAAATACTGCCTGGCTTCGGCGCAGTTTCACAGCAACGGGTTCCTTCACGGCGTGTTGTCAGAAACGCCATAAGATATGTACGGCGTTGACCTTTCGGGGTTAACGTCTTTTTTATTGTTATAACAAATTCTTTGTGATAAAATAATATAAGATATGAACGGAAAAACAATACAACTTTCGCCAAATTCCCTGAATTTATTTTTGGAGTGCCCGCATTGTTTTTGGCTGGATAAAAATTTGGGAATTAAAAGGCCCCCGCCATATCCTTATGCCTTAAATTCTGCTGTAGACACTTTGCTGAAAGAAGAATTCGATGCCTACAGAGCAAAAAAATTAATCCACCCGTTATTAAAAGAGAACAATATAAAAGCTCATCTTTTTCCAAACCAGAAATTATTGAGCCAATGGAGAAATAATTTTGCCGGCATAAGATATTTTGACCCCGATTTGCAGGCAACCTTGTTTGGCGCAGTTGATGATGTTTTGGAATTTTCAGATGGAAAGATCGCGCCCTTAGATTATAAATCAACCGGAAGCACTGCGGCCAATGTTTATGACAGATTCCAATTACAGCTGGATACGTATACATATTTAATGGAGAAAAATGGTTTTCAAACTCCGCGGAAAGGTTATCTGGCTTTTTATATTGTAGATAAAAGCAAAGGATTTATTGACAGGCTTCCATTCCGCAAAGAAATGGTGGAAATTGAAACAAATCCAGGCGATATTTACGAAATTTTTAAAGATGCGGTCGCTTGTTTGCGCCAGGCCTCGCCGCCAAAACATAGCGTGGATTGCCAGTTTGCAAAGTGGCTCAAGGGCGCAAAATCATATAGTAATTAATTATTTTTTTAAACAAATGAAAATACACATACCAAAATTTTTCAGAAAAAAAAGGAACATTTGGATAATTACAATTTTAGCAATTGTGGTTTTTCTTGGATTTTTAATTTTTGCCAGGAAAAATAATATAGCCGGCATTCAAACAGCTTCGGTGCAAAGGCAAAATTTGCAAGAAACGGTTTTAAGCACCGGACAGGTGGTTTCGGGAATTGATTTGGCATTAAGCTTTCAATCGGGGGGCGTGGTGAGGCGGGTTTTGGCGAATGAAGGCGACCAGGTAAAACAAGGGCAGCTTCTCGCCAGCCTTGACCAATCGAGCGCTCTTGCCAGCCTTACAAGCGCCCGCGGCGCCCTGCTTCAGGCTCAGGCAAACTATGATAAATTAATAGCAGGCGCGACGTTTGAAGATGTTAATACGGGTATAACCGTTATAGAGTCCCGTAAAATTGCTCTGGACGGGGCGTATAACAGCGCCTTAAATACCTTGGATGACGCGCGCTTAAAATCTTATAATGTCTTATCTGCCGTGACAGCGCTGCAAAATACTTATTTTACCGGATTTGACCAAAACGCCAGAGATGGGAAAACACAAATTCAAAATGCTCTTGTTTCATTAGAATTATCCTTGGATAGGGCAAAAAGCAGCGGATTGCAATCAGACATTGATAGTGCTGTTTCTACAGCGATTAATTCTTTGAATACAATTTCGAATGCCTTAAAGGTTATTCGTGATACGTTAGACGAAACTTACTATTACGGAATAATACCCAATTCAGAAAAAACGGCAGTCGACGTTCAAAGAGCGAATATTAATACCGCATTAACGAATGTTACCAATGATCAACAGGCAATTTCGAATGCCAAAATATCATTGTTGCAAAGCCGTCCGGAAATAGATTTTGCAAAGGGCCAAATTTTGTCGGCGCAAGGCCAGGTTGATTCAGCCCAGGCAGTTTTAAATAACACGGTAATATTATCGCCGGCGTCCGGGACAATTACTGCGGTGGATATAAAAGTTGGCGAGCAGGCAACTCCTTTAAAGGAAGTTTTGGTTTTGCAAGATCCCAATAATTTGCATGCCGAAGCCGATGTAAGTGAAGCGAATATAGCTTCACTGCAGGTTGGCCAGTCAATAGATTACACATTTGATGCCTTGGGGCCAGACCAGCATTTTACAGGAAAGGTTTTGAGCGTAAATCCGGCATCAACTGTAATTTCCGGAGTGGTTAATTATTTGGTAAAAGGGGGTTTGGACAATGTGCCAGACATAAAGCCGGGAATGACGGCCAACATGACAATAATGGTGGCGCAGAAAAATGATGTGCTGGCGGTTCCTTCAACAGCAGTAATAAATAAAAATAATAAGCAGTATGTGAGAGTAATTGATGACTCTAAGAAAAAGACTTATCACCAGATTGAAGTTCAAACAGGATTGCAAGCAGACGGTGGATTGATTGAGATTATTTCCGGATTGAGCCA
>JAPLZD010000077.1 GCA_026395195.1 Candidatus Staskawiczbacteria bacterium | reverse complement strand
TAATAAGAGCGAGTTACTCGGATAAAGTGGAAAAGCTTATCTCTCTTAAGGGCGCTTCCGTAAAATTAGATTTGTTAAAATTCTTTTTGCAGATAGCGTGGGAGATAAAATCATTGGACAATAAAAAATATGTTTTGCTTTCTGAAAGACTGGATGAAATAGGCAGAATGCTGGGCGGATGGATTAAAGTTCTAAAATAAACCCGTCTCTAATTGGACGGGTAAAAAATAAAGAGAATTGCGAGGGAGACGGAAAACCCACCGAGTGTCGGAATCCCAGACATTGTCAGAATCGCTCCAAATACTGTCGAGCCACAGCTCAGAATCATTGCGCTTCACGTGGAACACATTGAGATTGCCATCCGAATCGGTAACGTATAAAGCGTCTTCTGAGCCACTGCCCCTTGAATACTCTAAGAGCTGTACCAATGATTTAACATTTTACACCAAGTATCTTTATTTTTTAAAAATCAGGTGCGGCGCTCGCAAAAGCCTTAACCGTTGCGACTCTGCGTATTCCTGAAATATAGAATTCGGCCGCCCAAAGCCTTAGCCGTGGACATATTAGCCTACTATCCAATTTCATAATAACATTTTTATGAAAAATTAAAATCCCCATTTCGCAAATTGCAAAATGGGGATAATTGCCAAGGATTCAAGAAATCAAGCTCTCTCAAGAGCCAGAAATTCAAGTGCCCAAGGGCTATTTTTGATACTTGCGGGAGCCGACGAGCCGAGCGCTGGAGTCGAAAGCGCCGTCAAGCCAGTAGCCGTCCAGGCCCCAACGCCCGCCACCCCAGCCGAGACACCACACGCGGCGAGAGCCATCCGGGCCCCGCCAGACTTCGGTAAACACCAGGTAAAATTTCTGCCACTCGGCGGGAATCTTTTCCTGGTTGCGAAGCATTGCTTCTGCGTGGTGGAGACCGGTTTTGATTTCAGCCCGCTTGACCATTTCCTCGCCCGAGACGTGGCTCTCTCCTTTTTGCAGGAACTCCTGTAGGAACGGCTCGAATTCGCCTTCCTCAGCTTCCGCCGGCTCAACGCATGTCCACCCGGTAATGTCGCGGTCAATCTTGGCCACGAGGTTGAAGACCGCCTTCAACGCCGATGCCACGAAGGCGACTACTTTACCGAACAATTCCTTGTTGTGTGCCAGAGCCGCCCAAAACTCTTTGTCAGCTCCGACATCGCGACCCGTGACCACCGCTTCGTGCACCAAACCCAAATCTTTTCCGAACTCGCTCATGGCTACTCTCCTTTTGTTTTGACACACTCTTTATTGGACCCCCCAACAAAGAACACGCCGTAGGTTATACCTTTTAAAACACTTTTTATGCTCTAAAAGGTACAACCTATGCAAGTATCTATTAATTCAACGTACTATATTAATTATAGCACCTTTAAGCATTCTTGTCAATAGTCACTATATTTATCAGCTTATTCGCCACAAAGACGACTTTTACTACTTTTTTATCGTCAGTTAGTAAGTTTTTAATTTTTTCTGATTTTAAAACTATTTTTTCTGCCTGTTTTTGCTCAATGCCAAAATCAACTTCTATTCTATCTCTTACTTTACCATTTATCTGCACTATTAAAAGTATCTTTTCTTCTTTAATTAATTTTTCATCATATTTCGGCCATTTTTGCTGGCAGCATAATCCCAAAAAACCAGCATTACTCCATAATTCTTCTGACAGGTGTGGAACAAATGGAGACAAAACTTTCAAAAACTCCGCAAAATCTTTTTTATCCAACCCAGTCTTGGAAATCTGCCACGCATTTGCAAATTCCATCATTGAACTTACAGAAGTATTAAATTTCATTAAATCAATATCCTCTGAAACCTTTTTGATTGTTTTGTGTAAAACTTTTCTTAAACTTTCATCGGTTTTCATGGAAACTTTTTTCTGCGCAAGTTTATAAATTTTTTCTAAAAATCTGTGGCTCCCAACAACTCCTTTTGTGTCCCATGGAATCATTTGCTCAAAAGGACCCATAAACATTTCGTAAATGCGCAAAGTATCAGCTCCATATTGTTTTATAACTGTGTCGGGATTTATTACGTTTCCCCAAGATTTAGACATTTTCCGGCGATCCTCAGCTAAAACAACCCCATGCGAAGTTCTTTTTTGATAAGGCTCGCTTCCAATAGATTTTGGAACAGCTCCAATATCCCACAAAAATTTAAAAATAAATCTTGAATACAACAAATGCAAAGTTGTGTGCTCCATTCCTCCGTTGTACCAGTCAACCGGCATCCAGTATTTTAATAATTTTTCATTGGCAAGTTCTCTGTTATTTTTGGGGTCGCAATATCTTAAATAATACCAATTAGACCCCGCCCAATTCGGCATTGTGTCTGTTTCCCTTTCTGCATCTCCTTTACATTTTGGGCATTTTACTTCTACCCATTTTGTAATTGCAGATAATGGCGACTCGCCGGTGTCTGTTGGCTTATATTTTTTTATTTTTGGCAATTCAACTGGTAAATCTTTTTCATCAACCGGCTGCCATCCACATTTTTTACAAAAAATCATTGGAATCGGCTCGCCCCAATAATGCTGCCTTGAAAAAACCCAATCTCTTAATTTATAGCTTATTTTTGGCTGGGCGAATCCCTTTCCCCCAAGCCAAGCAATTATTTGCGGCCTCGCATGGGCTGACTCTAGGCCGTCAAACTGCATTGAATTATAAAGTATTCCTTCTCCTTCAAAACATTCTTCCAAATTTTTGGCTTTCTGTGAAAAAATTTCATCTTCGGGCTTTATAGAAGTGCGCAAAGGTATTCCGTATTTTTTTGCCATTTTAAAATCTCTTTTGTCGTGCGCATCAGCAAAAACAGCTCCTGTTCCATATTGCTCTAAAACAAAGTCAGCAGTCCAAACCGGCATTTCTTCATTTGTAGCAGGATTTCTGACAGTAATTCCTTTTAACTGCACACCGGTCACATCCTTGTCTAAATTTGTCCTATCTAAATCCGAAATATTTTTTGCTTCTTTGCTGTATTTTAAAACCTCATCAATGTTTTCAATTTTATTTTTATATTTATCAATAAAATTGTGCCCCGGCGCTAAAATTAAAAAAGTTCCGGAAAAGATGGTGTCAATTCTGGTTGTAAAAACTTCTATATTTTCTTCAACCCCCTCAACCGGAAATTTTATTAATGCGCCGTGACTTTCGCCAATCCAGTCTTTTTGCTGAATTTTAATTTTTTCCGAATAATCCACCAAGTCCAAATCTTTAATTAATCTTTCGGCATAATTTGTAATTTTTATAAGCCACTGCTCTTTTTCTTTTTTTACAACTTTTGTTCCGCATCTTTCGCATTTGCCGTCAACAACTTCTTCATTTGCTAGGCCAATCTTATCTTTCGGACACCAATTAATATCTATTTTAGCTTTGTAAGCCAAGCCATTTTTAAACAGCTGCACAAAAATCCATTGCGTCCATTTATAATATTTTGGGTCGGTTGTGTTAATTTCGCGGCTCCAGTCAAAAGACAATCCCAAATTTTTCATCTGGCTTCTAAAATTATCTGTATTCTTTTTTGTAACCACCGAAGGATGGACTCCTTTTTTAATGGCATAATTTTCAGTAGGCAAACCAAAAGCATCCCAGCCCATTGGAAACAAAACATTAAATCCCTGCATTCTCCTTTTGCGGGCAATTATGTCTAAGGCCGTATAGCTCCTGCAATGACCCACATGGAGCCCATCACCCGAGGGGTATGGAAACTCCACCAAAAGGTAAAATTTCTTCTTTTTAGACCCATTTTGCGCCTTAAAAACGCCAGAATCATACCATTTTTCCTGCCATTTTGCCTCAATTACTTTTGGACTATATCTTCTCATATAATTTGTTAATAATATCACCTTTATTTTGCTCAGTAAACATTGACAAATATGACTAATATGATAAAAACAGCAATAAAAAACCGCCTAGAAGCGGCTTTTATTCAAAGTCCAAATAATTTTTGGGCGTTTTGGGTGGTTGCGAGCGCGACTTCGTCAAAAGTAATGCCCTTTAAGTCCGCAATTTTTTGGATAATATGTTTTACAAAAATCGGCTCGTTACGTTTTTCTTTGCCTTCTGCTGGCGGAGTCAAATAGGGGCAATCGGTTTCAACCAATAATTTTTCCAGCAAAGCTTTTTTAATCACTTCATCTAAATCTAATTTAAAAATTATTCCATTAATTCCCAAATAAAATCCTAAATCCATAAATTGCTGGGCTTCTTCCAAGTTTCCCGTAAAGCAATGTATAACTCCCGTTAGTTTTTTTGTTTTCAAAATTTCATATAAATCCTTAAATGCCATTCGGCAGTGAATAATAACCGGCAAATTTAATTCTTGCGCTAATTCTAATTGCTGAATAAAAACTTGTTTTTGTTTTTGTTTAAATTGTTCTAATTTTGCTGTTGTTTTCGGCTTGTAGTAATAATCCAAACCAATTTCTCCAATTGCCACCACTTTTTTTGACTTAGCCAATTCCAAATATTTTGTTTTATCAAATTCTTCGCCAAGGGGTGCAAATGCGCCCTCGTCTTCATCCATTTTTAATTTTAACAAATCTGTTTTTATATGAATTGGGTGCATTCCAATTGCAGCATAAATATTTTCATTTTTTTCAGCCAGCTCAACGGCGCGTTTTGAAGTTTCATATTTTGTACCCACATCAATGCAAACAACGCCCTCTTTTTGAGTGCGTTTTATAACTTCATCTCTGTCATTGTCATATGCCTTAAAATTTAAATGGCTGTGTGTATCAATTATCATTCTTATATTCTAATCTAATTTTTAAATAAAAAAAGAGCAGGAGGCAATAGCATCCTGCTGGGGTTGGTCGAGCCGAGCTGCGTGCTCAACTTAGGAGTCGGTCGGATCGGCCGGATTGTCTGGAGATTGGGGCGGCAGCGGTTCGTTGCGATGAATCGCATCGAAGACTTCACGGCGGTGAACCGGGATTTCCTTTGGGGCCTCAACCCCAAGGCGCACCTTGTCGACACGGATTTCCACGACAACAATCGTAATATCATCATTAATGACAATACTCTCGTTCTTCTTACGGGACAAAACTAACATACTGAGTCTCCTTGTCGCGGGAGGGAAATTGGCTCCAACCAAGCATTCCATGCCTAATTTGAAAAGAGCCAATCTAA
>JAPLZD010000031.1 GCA_026395195.1 Candidatus Staskawiczbacteria bacterium | reverse complement strand
GCCGGTTGAGAGCGTGTCTGTGAATTCGCCCAAAGCATTACCCACGGCAATAACCTCTTCTCCCAGCTCGATTTCATTTGAATTTGCTAATTCTAAATATGGAAAATCTTTGCCTTCTTCGCCTGCCCGGGCAGAAATTTTTAAAACAGCAGTGTCATTAATAGGGTTTCTTGATAAAACTTTGGCAGGATATTTGTGCTTCGGGTCAACTACCGCCGTGTAATCTGCGCTTGTGTCTGAAACTACGTGGTTTGAAGTAAAAACATAGCCGTCTGGAGAAACAATAAATCCCGACCCCCCGCCAATCTGGGTTTTTTGGGTTTTGCTTTTTTCGCCCTTTTCCAACTTTGGCATTATAAACTCTTTGCCCGCATACGGAAAAGAATAAAAATTTTCGGCCTTAGGCAAGTCTTTTGAGGCAATAACCGTAATTACTGCCGGGCATATTTTTTTAGCTATTTCAACTACTGGTGATTTTGACATGTTTTTATTGGTTTATTAATTTTGGTTAATTATACAAAATAGTCGTAGCGATAGCAACTTGAAAGAAGCTAAAAAACGTGTTAAAGTTTTAATGAGGCCCTCGTAGCTCAATGGATAGAGCAGCTCACTCCTAACGAGCAGATCCAGGTCCGATTCCTGGTGAGGGCACTAAAATAGGTGTGGATAAAAAAGGGCCCCTTAGCTTGACTGGGGTCATTTTTACTGATAAGATAAACTAAGTTATAGGTATAAATTTTATGGAAAATAACGACAATTTGGAAGATATCAATGGCAAGCTAATAGACTTAGAACTCGCTAAAAGTGACAATAAAAACTCAACAGTAAGAAAATTTTTGCCGGCCGTTGTCTTAATGGCCTCATTTTATTACTCGTTTTTATTGGCGCTGGGACTGGCATTGGGATATTTGGGATCTAAGATTTTTTCAAAGCATCTTGTTGAAAACGGAAAAGTAGATTGCATATTTATAGACTGCGGCAAATGGAAAATTCATCTGCATCATTGGATTCTGGGAGCCTTATTTTTGGTAATTGTCTGGTTTATCGATTATTTCTATTTGCCAAGGTTTTTTGTAGGGTGCGTATTGGGAATAATTGCCCATGATATTTACGATTATAATGATTGGCATAAAGTTTTGGTAAAAAACGAAGAGGTTGCGAAATAATTTAAAAAATATATAATTAATGCGGCCAGAAGCCGCATTTTAGTTGCCTGCCTGGCGGCAGACAGGGAGGGGTGCCGGAGTGGTTTAACGGGGCGGTCTCGAAAACCGCGGTCTTAACGGGCCTCGTGAGTTCGAATCTCACCCCCTCCGCCATGAAAAAGCTGCTAACATATTTTTTGATAGTTTTTTGCTTCCCTGCGTGTTTTTTATTGCCCCAGAACTCGTTAGCGGCGGAACATGGCATAGAAAAAATATTTTATCTGCCCAAGTATAATGCGGTCAAAGGAGTAGAGAGTCTGAATAAAAACTGGCAAAAGATTGATATTATAGCCCCTCAGATGCATATTGTGGAATTTGTCGGCGCCAGCGCCAAAATTACAGGAGGATTTGGCCCAAAATTAAAAAAAGCGATTAGTGATTATAAACTGAAAGTTATGCCGTTGATTGCCAATGCTAATTTCAGCCAAAAAATTATGCATCAGCTTTTGATTTCCAGCTATGAACAAGACAGGGTTATAACCGGGCTTGTTTATCTTGCCAAAAGGGATGGGTATATCGGCTGGCAGTTTGATTTTGAGAATATAAGCTATTTAGATAAAGACTTATTTTCAGCCTTTACTGAAAAAACGTATAAAGTTTTTAAAGAGAAAGGGCTGGTTTTAAGCGTTGTCGCAGTAGCCAGGTCTGTTGATTATGAAGACACAAATGCTTTTAAAAACTGGAGCGGCGTGTACGATTACAAGCGACTGGCCGATTCAACAGATTTTATATCCTTAATGGTTTATGATGACCCGAATTCTGTGGGCCCCGTGGCTTCTATTGATTTTGTAAATAAAACATTGAATTATGTAAAAGATAAAATCCCGGCTGAAAAGCTGTCTTTAGGCGTGCCGCTTTATTATTGGAAATGGGATATGACCGCCGGGAAAAAGGTGGGCTCCGGCCTTTACAGCAATATTATAAATATTATGGCGAATTTCCGGTATCAGCCGGGATTTGATAAAACATTGGGAGCGTCATGGATTTCTTATTCTTATGGCAATAAAAATTATGCTATCTGGTTTGAGGATAAAAATAGTTTTGAAATCAGGCTGGATATTATAAAAGAAAATAATCTTAGGGGTTTTTCCGCTTGGCTTCTGGGCGGAGAAGATCCCGCTATTTGGAGCATATTAGCCAAAAACAATTGAAATTTTGTCAAATTTAGGTTAAGATAAATGACCGTGTCAACTGCTATTTTTTCATTACTATCAGCTGTAATTTTAATTCTGTTTTTGATAAACTGCCTTTTTTTGTGGCGCTTTTATAGAACAAATAAAAAAATGGAGGAGATATTGGAAAGTGGAAAAGTAAAGGATTTTAAAGCTCTTTTTTTAAAGCAGAAAGAAAAAAATAATGAATTTGAAGGGCAGATAAAAAACGCTTTTTCAAAGATAAAAGAGCTGGAAAATATATCAAAAAGAACAATTCAAAAAATCGGAATTGTCAGGTTCAACCCCTTTAATGAAATGGGAGGAAATCAGAGTTTTGTCATAGCGCTACTGGACGATAAGAACAATGGGTTTGTCATATCAAGTTTATTCGTTAAAGATGGAAACAGAGTTTATGCTAAAAATATTAAACAAGGAAAATCAGATCATTTGCTTTCAAAAGAAGAGGTTGAAGCAATAAACCGGGCAATCAGCTCAAAACAATAAAATGGCAAAAAAACGACCCAAAGGGTACCCCAAAATTGAGAAAGTTCTGCATAGGCCGCCAGTGGTGGTTGTTTTGGGTCACGTAGATCATGGAAAGAGTTCTTTGCTTGAAGCCATCAGGGATTTTAAAATTACCTCGAAAGAATCGGGCGGAATTACTCAGCACATTGGAGCTTACGAAGTCCAAGAAAAAGGAAAGACAATAACATTTATTGATACTCCGGGACACGAAGCATTTTCTGCTATGCGAGCTCGGGGCGCCCAAGTGGCCGACATCGCCCTTTTGGTGGTGGATGCGGCTCAAAGCGTACAACCGCAGACAAAGGAAGCAGTAATGGCAATAAAAAGAGCTGAAATCCCAATGATTGTGGTGATAAACAAAATGGATTTGCCGAATGCTAACCCAGACAAAATAAAAGGCGAGCTTTCAAAGAATGACGTTGTGGTTGAATCTTATGGCGGAACGGTTCCTTCGGTAAATGTTTCAGCTAAAGAAAAAACAGGAATTAATGAACTGTTGGACATGATTTTGCTTGTAGCCGAAATGCACGAATTAAAATCTGAAGTTGATGTTCCGGCCCAAGGT
>JAPLZD010000067.1 GCA_026395195.1 Candidatus Staskawiczbacteria bacterium | reverse complement strand
CTCTGCTTCGGGCGGATTATCAACAAATAACGCATCTGTTTTGCCGGCCGTAGAATCAAAAATTATTTCCGGCGACGACTCTCGCTTTTTCTTCCTGCTCTGAGCCCGCCGAAGGGTTTTTTTTGCTTTTCTCTTTTTTTTAGCCATTTTTATTCAGGCGGATTTTTTATCGTATTGTCTCCTGAAGAATTTTCCGGAGGGACTTCTGTTGGCGGAGTCGGCTGTTGCAGAGCCGCCCGGCCGGCCTTTAGATTATCTAAAATTTTGGGGATAATTGTGTCTTCCGGATTTAACTGCCGGACTTTTGTAAATTCTTCTATGGCTTTGTTTTTTTGGCCAAGCGCATCATAAACCAAACCCAAAGAATACAAAGCATTGGAATAATCAGGGTTCAAAGCCAGCGATTTTTCCAATTGCTCTTTTGCCTGCGCCAGGGCTTGATTTTTTTCCACCTGTTTGTCCTCAGCCAAGATTGAGGCAGCGGCAAAAAATACATTTCCCTTTTGGGCGAATAAATAGGGATTATTGGGGTCAAGCTTCAGGGCTTCGTCATAAGAAGTTATAGCCCAAGTTCCGGCGTCGGGCATAATGCTGAATAAGTTTTGATAAACATACCCGCGCAAAGACCAATTGTTAACACTTTTTGGGTTTAAATCTGTAGCTATTTTCCCTGCATTTATGGAGTTTGCCACAAGGGTCTGTACTTTATTCTTTTTTTCATCTGACGGAGCGCTTGTGGCGTTTTGCAATTCCTGCTGAAGCTTTATAAGATAGGCCTGCGACAGCTGGGAAAAATAAAGGTCGGAAGACGGGTTCATGCTGGCAGCTATTTCCAAACTTTTCAAGCCTTGGTCAGTTTTACCTGCCTGCCAGGAAAGCAATCCTTGATAGTAATTAATTTCCGCAACATATCTCTGGCCGTCTAAAATTAAAATGCCCAGCCCGAAAATAAATACCAAAGTAAAAACAAAAGTAACAATTAATGTCAGCAAAGAAGATGGCTTTAATTCATATTCTCTTTTGTTTTCAGAAATCAAGGCTATAAGACTGGCTATCATAAAAAAGCAGACAAAAATCAATACAACATTAAAATTATACAAAAAATACGACACGGCGCATGTTATTAAAGCGCCTAATATTCCTAATGTCAAAATCCAATAATCATTGCTGATTTTTTCTGGTTTTTGGAAAATAAAAAATTTTATTCCGTAAAAAATAGGCAAAACTATAAACGCCAAAAAAGCGAGAAGTCCCAGTATTCCGACTGTTGCTAAATCATTCAAAATTTTCGAGCCGGCCTGGTTAAAAATAACATTCCACAAAGAGCTTTGACTGAAATTTGGGTCCTTAAATTTTAAAAAATCATAATTGAAAGTTCCGGGTCCCGACCCAAAAATTGGCCTTTCTTTTATCGCCTGAAAAGAAAGGCTTAAACTGGTTTTTTGTGAAAGAAAAATTTCATCTGCTTTCTGTGTAATAAACGGCAATTGCAGCGACAAAATTATAAAAAATAGAGATACTGCCATAAAAAACATCGGCAAAACCATCCACCTTCCGTCGAAAACATCCCTTTTCATTGTCCCAAAAATCATAACCACGGCGCACCCGGCGACAACGGCCCACAAAACAATATGATAATTTACCAAAAATAATACTGTGGCTGAAAAAATTAATTCCAAAGCAAACAAAATTTTCCACCATTTTTTTGCCAAAATCATCAAAACTATTGAAAGCGGGAGCATAATTGCGGCAAAAAATCCTAATGATCCCGTCGACCCTATCGTGTTAATTGTAAATAGGCCGGACAGCTGGAATACTCCGACAATTTCGGCTATTAAAGCAGAAATAGAAAAAATAATTACTCCGGTCAAAATATTTTTCCTTGAAAGAACGTTACAGGCCAAAAAATAAAATACTGCCAGCCCTATCAAAGAAAGCATCGACTCTGCGCTTGATTGCGGCCAACCCCAAAAACTCCCGTACTTATTTACAGAAAAAATCGTTGCCAAAAGGTAAATCAAAAACAAAACCCCTGCAACAATGTGTATTTTACCTATATTAAACTCGAATTTTCCGGAAATTAAAACCTTCAGCATCCATGCAAAAAGCGCGATAAAACCCAAAAAAACCAGCAAAGTTTGTTTGTTAAAATCCAAAACATCCGAAGTCCAGGGCAGAAAAAAAATCGGCATTAAAAATATTATGGTATAAAGGCTGTACTTTGTAACCCACTTGCAGAACCATAAAACAAAAGATGTTTCTTTAGGCATAATTTAAAAATTAAGATTTATTTATTATATTCTTTCCGAAATCTAATGTCAAAAATAAAAAACACCCTTTTAGATGTTCTTTATTGCTCCGACTTTCCTAAATATTTCTAAAATACTCTAAGTGGGTGCCCTCATGTTCGGGCCACAGCCGGAACGAATGTTGGGCTCCCGTAAAAAAGTTCGTATAGAAATTATTGGAAATGCCGGGGCACTTTAATTATAAGCCCTAGAACTGTAAGGTCAAGACTTCACCATTTCGCAAATATTTATATCAGAAGTTGAAACAAACATCATGGTGAAGTCTCAAGACTAAATTCCGAGAACGTTTACCAGTTGCTTTATTAGGGAAACAACAACCGGCGGCGGCATTAAACTGTTACAGGCTACACCTTCGTCGTCTAAAATCTCCCAGGGCTTTTCTTGCGTCTCAATTGTGCCGTCTGTGTTTAATTTATAGGAATATTCCGGCGTGATTTCATAATCATTAATAAATTCTTTGGCTTTTCCAACCGGAACAGAATTTCTCAATAAAACCTTAGGAATTCCCTGCAAATTGTAGGCCTCCTTTATTAACATCTCGTCCTTTTTCAGCCTCTCTTTTATTGGGCTAACCCCCTGTTCGTCGCCCTCTTTTGTAATCATTCTGGCGCCGGGGCATGCCGAATTATCGCAAATTAAATAAAATTTGTCTGAATCTTTGTCATAGCCGACCTTTTTAGTCGGCAAAAGTTTAACGCTTCTTGAAGTATTGCATAGGGGGCAAATAACTCTTGTTTTTACTCTTTCGTCAATAACGGTTGTGGGCACATCAATTAAAATAAAAACATCCGGGTCGTTTCTGTAATCAATAAGGTCTCTGAAAAACAAGGAATAAGAAACCTGGTCAATATCGCGCGGAAAACCGTCAATAAAAATTGCTTTCCTGCCCAGTTTTGAAATTTCCTTTTTTGCCAAAGCCAAAATAAGTTCTGTTGGCAAAAGCGATTTGGTTGACCTGTTGTCCCATGATTTCATCACATCCTGCAAAGAAATCCTGCCTCTGTAGTTTTTCTTCAAAAATTCCTCAATTTCTTTTCTTTTTTCCACATTATTTATAACTTCGTCAAACGACCTGATCATGTCTCCAATTGAAAAATGGGCTATTTTGTCTTTGTCCACAATTTCCGCCAGCATTTTTGCATAAGTGCCTTTGCCAGAAGATTTTTTGCCCATTAAATAGGCAATAAAAGTGTTATCTTTTAGATATTCCCTTAATTTTTTAATTTCCGGGCCAGCTTTGTACTCGAAATACTCCTGGCGCGAATTCACGTCGGTCAAATCAAATTTTTTGTAAACCTCCGATTTTGTTTTGAATAATGGAAAATCTAAATCTTTCATTTAATTTTCTAATTTTATTTTATTTCCGTCAGACAGCAATTTTACATCCCCGTCTTTGTCGGTCCTTTTAATTTGTATACCAAATTTTTCCAATC
>JAPLZD010000027.1 GCA_026395195.1 Candidatus Staskawiczbacteria bacterium | reverse complement strand
AATTCTTTGATCGGCCCGCGAAACAGAGATTATGCCGTCGGAAGGCGTCACATAAAGGTGGCTTCCTCCTATATTAACAAAAACAGATTTTATTTTTTTATTGCAATCTTTTTCAACGCCGGACATTATCATTTGCACATTTTTAGCTGTTTCTTCTATATTAACAACTGCTCCTTTGCGAAGCCCAAAAGAAGGGATTTCAGCGTAAGACAAAACCTCCAGATCCTTCTGTTTCTTTTGCAGTACCAATGCTTTGATGGTGTGAGTCCCAATATCTAAACCTGTGACAATATTGCCTCGGGCCATTATTTAATCTCGGATAAATATTTTTTTTGCTTTTGTTCCATTATTAACGCCTCTTTTTTGCTCTTTTCATGGTCATATCCCAACAAATGTAAAATTCCATGTATAAAAACTTCCAATATCTCCTCGCCATTTTCTTTGACGACTTCCGGGCAGATAACTACTTCTCCCAAAAAATCTTTCCCGCCCAAGGCGGACCCGCCTTGGGCGGATAACTCAAATGAAAGAACGTCTGTTGCTTTGTTCTTCTTGCGAAATTTTTTGTTAAGTTTTTTTATCTCTTCTTTGCTAACAAAAGCTAAAGACAGATTTTCTTTTTTTCTATTTTCGCCCGATAATACTTTTTTTGCAACTGTGGAAAAAATTCTTTTGTCTGCCGGAAAATGGGCCAGATTATTTATTTCTATCATTAGCTACTTTATAAATTTAAAACTGGTAATAATTTTATCAAATAAGACCGAATAATCATTGCGGATTTTTTGTTCATTATTTTTGTCAGACGGCGATACAAGCACATATTCATTAATTTTGTATTGCAGGTTGTTGTGCATAAAAGAAAAATATATTGTTTTGTCTAAGCCCGAAAAACCCTTAAAAGCATTTTCTCCGCCAATTTTTAAATCTCCGTAACTATAATCGATTAATTTAGGATTGGCCATGCAATCCACCGAAATTTCCAAAATTGCTCTTGTTATAGTTGATTCTTCCGGAAGCCTTTGATCTTTAATCCTGAAGTCTCCAATTTCATGCAAATAGCCCGATGTGCTATTTTTACATTTATCTATGAGCTGGCCTATGTCGCCCTCCTGATAAGAAGTATTTTGTTCTGCAATCCAATTTTTGGGAACCCTTATTTCAAAGCCATAGTATTTATTTCCTAAACGATATTTAATGGTGCTGCCGCCTTTAATATAAAAAACGCTGAATAGCACTGCCGATAAAATCAGCAAAATAGTTATAACAAGCAAAAAGGTTTGCGTTCTTTTCATTTTATTTCCGATATTAGTACATTTTACACTATTTTTAAAATATAGTGTATAGGTCAAAAAAATAACAAATAAAAAGCCCCGCTTGGCGGAGCTTTTTATTCACTTAGATAAAAATTCTTTCACAATTTTGCTCACTTGGCCGCCATCGGCTTTTCCTTTCACTTTTGGATTCAAATCCGCCATCACTTTTCCCATATCTTTTATTTCTTTTGATCCGGTTTTGGCTATCGCCTCTTGGACTAGCTTTTCTAACTCATCGTTAGACAATTGTTCTGGCAGATAATTTTGCAAAATTTCGATTTCCTTTTTTTCTTTGTCGGCTAATTCCGGCCTATTCCCTTTTTCGTAAAGTACAATTGCGTCTCGCCTTTTTTTGATTTCATAGGAAATAACTTCAATTATCTGTTCATCAGTCAATTCTGATTCCTTCACAAGTTGATCTTCTAATGCTTCTGGTTTCTCTTTTGAAATTTTATATCTTTTTTCTTTTTCTTTGCTTATTATAGAAGCCAAAAGCATACGCAAAGTTCCAGATACCATTTGGTCTCCAGACTTTAACGCTTTGGTCGCGGCGCTTTGTATATCTTGTTTTAGCATATTATTGCTTTGGTTTTGCTAGTTTTTCTGCTATCTTTCTCTCGGCTCTTAATTCTACGCGCCTCAAAGCCGATCTTTTTTTAGCTAGGGCAGATTTTGCCCGTTGATGAAATCGCCCCTTCCTAACTTGCAGCAAAACGCCCGATTGCCTCACAGTTTTTGTAAAACGATGAACCAGGCTCTGGGATGTTTCTTTATCTTTTTTTCTTACCTCTAATGCCATATTACTTTTTTTATTTTATTTTTTATTTCTTTATTTTTGCTTTCATTTCACTTACGACCTTGTCGAGTTTTATTTCTTTTTGGGTTCCTGTATCCATATCCCTTAAAGTAATAAAATCTTCTAATGCTTCTTTCTGCCCAAAAATTAGAACCCATCTTATATTCATTTTATTGGCGGTCCTTAATTGGGCTTTCAAAGAATCTTTTGAAAATGATTCAGCTACCGGGATTTTTGCCGATCTGAATTCTTCAAATAATTTCATGCTTTTCCTTTTTGCCATTTGTCCCAGCTGGGCCAAGAATATTTTTGGCTCTTCTGATTTTGATTCGGGTTTTTTTTCTCTATTTTTCATCAAATTGACAATTCTTTCTACTCCGCCGGCAACTCCACAGCATGGGGTGTCTCTACCCCCCAAAATTTTCATTAAGCCGTCATACCTGCCTCCGCCCATCAATGTCCCCTGAAATTTTCCATCCTCGCTATTCTCTGAAATTTCAAAAACT
>JAPLZD010000040.1 GCA_026395195.1 Candidatus Staskawiczbacteria bacterium | reverse complement strand
AACGACTCCTGAAATGATCCTGGAACCCTAGTTGTTTCATCGTGAATCTTTTCGGGCCCCTCAAGGGAAACAGAACAATAAGTCAGTCCTGCCCTTTTGAGCTCCAAGACAAAGTCGTAAGACGCCAACTTGCGTCCGTTTGACATCATCCTTATGTCAACACCTTTCGAAGTCGCGTAAGCTATAACGTCAAGAATAGAGGGGTAAAAACTCGGCTCGCCGCCGACTAAAATACACCTCTTGGCACCTGTTTGGACCATCTTGTCGATGTAGCTTTTGACTTCTTCTAGACTCGCCTCGGGAGCCCGAGAAAGCATCCCTCCCACGTAGCACCAACGGCATCTGTTGTTGCATCTGTAAGAAGGAGAAAGCCAAAAACCGCTTATCTTTTTCATGTTAAATCGCTCCAATTGACAAAAAACTGTTTGTCATGACGAATTCCCACAACAGACTATATCATAGGACAAACCAGCGCCCGTGTCAATCTTCAAAAAACCGAACAAAAAGGACTCATAAAAGAGCCCTTATTTTTGAAAAGGTGCTACGCTTTTTTCCATTCCCTGACAACTTCTTCCATTTTGCATTTCATGCAGACGTTTAGTATTTTGCCCGGAACGAATTCGCTTGTGGGGCAAAAATTGTGCTGCCCCCTTTCGTCAAACTGAGGCAGCTCTACGCCGCACTTAGGACATTTTATCTTGTTTTCCATTTTCAAGCCCTTAATTAATCCGGCAAAATTTGTCCAAATGACACCCAGGCGAAACCGTCTATCACGTCAATTAACAACTGTCCATACTTGAAGCTGAAAACAAGCTGTCCTTTTCTAGACGAAGTAGAATATGTGGCCTTAAAACTACAGGGGCGCTCTTTGAACTTCGCATCAAGCCAATCACCTATGATTGTCCACTGGCCTTCGCCAACTCTTTCAATTTTCTTTATGCGCGTTCTAACACTATGTCCCAGCCACTTTTCAGAATGGCGGCTTAGATCGAAAACCACTTCTTTTTCACAATCCACTCCTAACGTCTTGCACACTGTGATAGCAACAAGATCCGATTCAAATGGACCCTCAGCTATTCTAAAACTCCACTCTGCATTGGTCACTGGTTTGAAAGCACACATGGCACACCTCCTTTTGGTTGTGAAAGAACAGTCGAGAAGCATACGCAAATTTGCGTATAAAAAAACTTCCCATCCTCAGAGCATAAATAAATTATGCGCAAAGGACGAGAAGTTTATCTCGCGGTACCACCTTTGTTCCCGCCAAAATAAAATGGCAGGCACTTTCACTGACTCCTCCCGCCAAGGCGGGATTCAACAGTTATCCTATGATTACGGAGGAAGCCGAGCCCTCACTTTTGCAAGAGCCACCTCATCGGGCCCAACCCCAGTTTTCACCGGGACCCGAGTCAAAGGTTTTATAATTTTCAATGATAACTTATCTTATCACTATAAATAATCTTGTCAAGCAAGCAACTTTTATTTCGTCATATAGTTGACAATTCAGTTAAAACTGGTACAAATACATTGGCACCCCAAAATTCATTTCCTGCAAAGGAGAAAAACTTTATGGCAACTCAAGCCCCAAGCAAATCCTGCGGCCGTCTGGCCAACCACTTTTGGGTGATGACCAATCCCCCGCAGATTTGCCCCGGAGACTCCTCTTTTTACTGCCGCTGTTCTGTTTGCGGAGAAAAAAGATGGATTGTTTTGTCCAAGGGCGAGTTCAAAAAAGTTTTTGAACTCGTGCAAGCCAAAACCTTGCCGGACGGCTTTCGCATCATGCCAAAACAGCTGGTGCCAGCATGACTCCGGCTTTTTTATTGCAAATTTTTTGTTTGTTATCTTTTAGCCTTTGAAAGTTTTGACTTATTGACAAACTTCGGCATAATTTTGGGAGTTTCAAAAACAATCTTGCCGCCTGCTTCGTCAATTAAAACCCTGCTGCCTTCGGAAATTTCGTTGGTCACAATTTTAACCGATAGCGGGTCTAAAATTAATTTTTGAATTATTCTTTTTAGCGGGCGCGCTCCCAAGTTGGGGTCAAAACCCTCTTTTACCAAAAGTTCTTTGGCCTTTTCCGAAATTTGGATTTTTATTTCTTTGGCCACCAAGCGTTTTTCAACTTTTGCTAATTCCAAATCAACAATTTTCTTAATCTGTTCTCCTTTCAAATAATTAAATATTACAATTTCGTCAATTCTGTTTAAAAATTCCGGCCGGAAGGCGTCTCTTAAAGCATCAAAAACTTTTTCTCTCATATTTTCTCTTTCAGCTAATTCTTCTTTTGTATCAAAACCAATGCCCAACAATTTGTTGATGTAATCCGAGCCCAAATTTGAAGTCATAATAATAATTGTATTTTTGAATGAAACCATTCTGCCCTTAGAGTCAGTCAGCCTGCCGTCTTCAAAAATTTGCAATAAAATATTAAACACATCGGGGTGCGCTTTTTCAATTTCGTCTAAAAGCAAAACAGCATACGGCCTTCGCCTGACTTTTTCTGTAAGCTGGCCTGCTTCTTCATAGCCAATATAACCTGGGGGCGAGCCAATAATTTTAGAAACCGTGTGGCGCTCCATATATTCTGACATATCCAGGCGCACCAGCGCTTTTTCGTCATTAAACAAAAATTCTGCAAGGGCTCTGGCGGTTTCTGTTTTTCCAACTCCTGTAGGCCCCAAAAACAAGAATGATCCCAAAGGCTTGTCTTCCTCGGAAATGCCGGCCCGGGCCCTGCGTATTGCGCGAGAAATAGCTGAAATCGCCTCGTCTTGGCCAATAACCCTTCTGTTTAGAGTGTCTTCCATCAACTCCAATTTTTTGGCTTCCTCGGCAATCAAGCGGGTTGTTGGAATTCCGGTCCAGCGCGAAACCACTTTGGCAACTTCTTCTTCGGTTACTTCTTCTTTCAAAAACCTGTGCTCTTTTTGAATTTTTATAAGTTTTTGTTCGGTTGCTGCCAGTTCTTTTAGCAATTCCGGAATCTTCCCATATTTTATTTCGGCCACTTTTTCCAAATCGGCTTCCCTTTGGGCAATTTCTGTCTGGTAAGAAAGGTTGTCAACTTTTTCACGAATGTCTTTTATTTTATTAATC
>JAPLZD010000057.1 GCA_026395195.1 Candidatus Staskawiczbacteria bacterium | reverse complement strand
TCTTTTTTTACCCAGTTTGCCATTTTTAAATTTTTAGTTGAAGGATTTATTGTTACGTGGCCATATCCAGCGGGAACCTTGATTATGTCTCCTCTTTTTCCTTTTACAATAAAAACATCTTCTATATTTTCACCTTCTCCTTTTTGGCAAAAATAAAACCCTTCGCCTTCAAGCACGGCGTAAATTTCTCCATAAAATCCTGCGTGAGTATGACCTTTTGTTTTTACAAACTCAGAGCCAAGCATTTTTGCCGGTATAACCGTTGCATCATATCTTAAACCGTTTTCTTCTTTGAGCATTCTGTACATATAATACAGCTCAAGATTTGGGTTTGCCGTTTTTTCCCATTCTTTGTCGTAGAGAAGCCCGTTTAATTCATTCAAATGGCGCACGTCCGGTTTTAAATTTGTTACGTCAATATTTTCTATTTCCATACCCTTTTTGTATTTATAAACCAATTACTTATATTTTCGAATCTTTTTGCCGGATCAATAATTTTGTTAGTATCAATTCCTTTGACTTTTCCTGAAATCCAGTATATGTAATCCGGATTGTACAGGAAAATAGCAGGAGTGTCAGCCAATATTACATCTTGCAAAGCTTCATATTTGCTAATTTTTGTCTGTTCGTCTGCCGCCTCTCTGGCATCTTTTAAAAGTTGGTCTGCTTTTTTATTTTTGTATCCTGCTAAATTCAATCCGGGATCGTTCACCTGAGTTGAGTGCCAAAAAGGATATAAATCGGGCAGGCTCCCCAGAGCTTCGCCGTAAATTAAGGCATCATAACTTCTGGTTTTGATAATATCTTTTAATTCGGATAACTCTACTGTTTTTATATCCACAGAAACTCCCACCTTCTGCCAGTAATCTTTTAAAAGATTGGCAGTTTCAACCATTTGCGGCTGGTTGACGGTTGTTAAAGTAAATTTTAAAGGTATTGAATTATTTTGCGGAGTAAGGCAGAGTTCGTTAAGTTTTTTTCTTGTTCCTGCTCCGACTTCTCCGGTTGAAGGCATATCCGGCAGATATTTTTTCTGGAAAGCCGTAACCGCATCTTCTGTTCCTTTGCCATATTTGCCGTTTGTTTCGTTTTCCAAAAGAGCTTTGAAAGAAGAATCAAGTCTTGCCAGGCAGCCCTGAAGCTCGGTTATTTCTGTTTTCGCGCCCGAAGTGCCAGAAAGATAGCTTTTGAACTGAAAAGCCGGCGTCTTGCTGTTTGCTTTTGCTCTTTGGCCGGAGCCGTTGTCTTTATATCCCGATTTGTCCAAAAGTTTGTTGGCTGTATCTATATTAAAATCGTAGTTTTTTGTCGGCTGAGAAAAACCGTAGTAATCTGGCAGGATGGGGGAATTGACAACAGAAGTTTTTTCTTTAAACGCTTCGTTTATTTTTTGAGCCAATTCCTGCTTGTTAACTGAATAATTAAGAGCTTGGGTGATGTTGGCATCTGACAGGGGGTTGGTATCTTTAGGGTTGAAAAAGACAGCAAAATATCTTGGCATGGAAAAGGAATAAATGTTAAATTTTTCATTTACTGTCCACCCCTGCTGTATTTCTTTTTCGGCTAAAGCCTGATTATCGTCCAGCGCGGTTATTGAAAATCCGTCGATGGTTTTTTGATTTGCCGCTTTGACCAAGTCATCTTTGTTGCCGAAAAATTCAAAAGTTATGTTTGATATGTATGGAGTTTTGCCATAATATTTATTGTTTGCTTTTAAGGATAAACT
>JAPLZD010000017.1 GCA_026395195.1 Candidatus Staskawiczbacteria bacterium | reverse complement strand
CCGGCGTCAATTCGGCTTCTCCTTTCGGAGAAATTTTTCCAACCAAAATGTCATTGGGGCCGACTTCAGCTCCCACGCGAACAACTCCTTCTTCGTCCAAATCTTTTAGTTTTTCTTCGCCAACATTTGGGATATCCGAGGTTGTAACTTCGGGCCCAAGTTTTGTTTCCCTGACGTCGCAAGTAAAATCTTCAATATGAATTGAAGTAAATTCATGCTCTCTAACCAATTTTTCTGAAATTGTAATTGAGTCTTCAAATCCTCCTCCCCTTAATGGCAAAAAACAAAGTAAAATATTTCTGCCCAAAGCCAGCCTTCCTTGCGAAATGGCTGCCCCGTCGGCTAAAACACTCCTTTTTTTACCGCCTCTCCTTTTTCCACAATTGGCTTTTGGTGGAAACATGAATATTGGTTTGTCCTGACAAAAGTCTGCAATTCATAATCTTCTTCCACTTTTTTTCCTCCAATTTCGTACTGCATTAAAATATGCTGGGAATCAACTTCTTTCACAATTCCCGGAGCCTTCGCCAAAATTACCTGGCCCGAATCTCTTGCAACATTTCTTTCAGTTCCTGTTCCAACTAATGGAGCTTCTGGCCTAATTAATGGCACTGCCTGACGTTGCATGTTTGAACCCATAAGCGCTCTGGACGCGTCATCGTTCTGCAAAAATGGTATTAAAGACGTGGCAACAGAAATAAATTGCTTTGAAGAAACATCTATGTAATCTATTTTATCAATATCAACTTCGGCCGGCTCTCCTTTAACTCTTGCTTCAACTTTGTTGGGCGGAATTTCCGGCAAAATTTTTCCAGATTCTGTCAAAGGAACAGAAGCCGGGGCAATATTGTGCCTTTCTTCCTCTTGCGCTGAAAGATATTCAACTTCGTCTGTAACTTTTCCGTTTTTTACTTTAAAATACGGCGCCTCAATAAAGCCGTACGGATTTATTCTTGCGAAAGATGCTAAGTGCCCCACCAAACCTACGTTTGGACCCTCCGGAGTTTCAATCGGGCAAATCCTGCCGTAGTGAGACGGCTGAACGTCCCTGACTTCAAATCCTGCTCTTTCTCTGGTCAGGCCCCCGGGGCCCGTGGTTGTCAATCTTCTTTTGTGCTCTAATTCGGCTAAAGGGTTTTCGTTGTCCATAAACTGCGAAAACTGCGAAGAAGTGTAAAATTCTTTGACAACAGCCATTAACGGCCTTGGATTTATCAGTTGAATTGGAGTTATCATGTCGGCCTCCAAGGTAGACATTTTATCTTTAATAATCCTTTCCATTCTCATTAACCCAACCCTCAACCTGTTTTGTAAAAGCTCGGATAATGTTCTGACTCTTCTGTTTCCCAAATGGTCAACTTGGTCGGCTTTTGCCATGGGGTCATTATTCAATCTGATAACTTCTTTTACAACTTCTATCAAATCTTTAATGCTCAAAATCCTTTCATCTTTTGAAATTTCTTTATTTAAATCTTTAGGAGCTATGCCGGGCAATCTTAACCAAGTTTTCCATCTTCCAACTTTTGAAAGGTCGTACCTGTCAAAATTGAAAAACATATTAAAAATTAAATCCTGGGCAGTATCTGGGGTTACAAGATCTCCCGGCCTCAGCCTTCTATATATCTCCACTAAAGCCTCCTTCTGGTCTTTACATGGGTCTCTTTTCAAAGTCTCCTTTATATATCTTATTTCTCCTGTATCAACATCTTTAAAAGCTTCTTGGACTTTTTCTACAGTATCCAAACCTAAGGCCATTAATAGTGTTGTTGCCGGAACTTTTCTTTTTCTGTTAATTTTTACCCCAATAAAACCCGAGTCTTCTGTTTCAAATTCCAGCCAGGCGCCCCTGTTGGGAATAATTTTAGCGCCAAAATAATTTTTGGCTCTCCAGGTTCTCATTGTAAAAAATGCTCCGGGCGAGCGGATAAGCTGAGAAACAACCACACGTTCTACTCCGTTTACAACAAAAGTGCCCCTTTCTGTCATAACAGGGAAATCGGCCATAAATACCTCCTGCTCCTTAACTTCTTTTGTTTTCAGGTTTTTTAACCTGATTTTTACCCTCAAGGGCGACTCGAGCGAGTCATTATTTTTTTTGGCCTCCAAACCGTTTTTATAATTCGGCTTGCCAAGCTTATAATCTAAAAACCAAAGTTCCAATTCCTTTCCGGTATAATCCTTAATTGGAGAAATTTCCTCTAAAAGCTCTTTAACTCTGACTTGCCAAAAATCCTCCCAGGTTTCCTTTTGCATCGTTAAAAGATGGGGAGTTGAAAAGGAGAGTTTTGATTTTGAAAAGTTCTTTACTTTTTTTATAATTTCCGCCATTAAAAATTTTGCACGGAGATAGTTCCTTCCCCGTTATTAATTTTAAAAAAATATTAGTTCTTCTTAGTTTTATTTATAAACACAAAATACCCTTTTTCCAGGGCATCTATCCTCGCTAAGTTTTGTCAAGTTTTGTTATGCAATAAAAAACACTTGGCGAGGGTTTTCGATTTTTTTAGAGTAAAGTGGCCACTTCTTTTATATATTTCCTATTCTATTCCTTTATTATATGTATGTCAAGAGTTATTCGCGTTTTCAAGCAAAAAGCGTTTCATTTCCACCATTTGAAACGCTTTTTACAGCGGCTCATATCTTTCATCAACTGACTTTCCTAATATTTTCAATCTCCCCTTCTTAACTAATCGGTTTAAATATCTCCAAGCGGTAGCGTGAGAAACTCGTAAAAGTTTTTCCACTTCGGCATTGTTAACGCTTCCCTTGCGCCTGGCCAATTCCATAATTTTTTCTATCTTCTTCTTTTTGTTAAACTGAATTTTTTCTTCGGCCTTCGCTAACAAATTT
>JAPLZD010000064.1 GCA_026395195.1 Candidatus Staskawiczbacteria bacterium | reverse complement strand
AAACTGATGATGTATATCTCTTAAACGTTTGTTGGTGACGTGCGTGTAAATTTGAGTGGTGGCAATGTTGCTGTGGCCTAGAAATTCCTGGATGCTGCGCAGGTCAACTCCTTGATTTAACAAATCTGTAGCGTAAGAGTGCCGCAATGTGTGCGGGGTAGTAAAAATTGGCACACCTGAGCGCATGGCGTAATTTTTAACCATTCGTTCGATTGATCTTGGCGTAAGCCGAGAATTGTTGTCGGTTTTCTTGTCCCGAAAGTTTATAAATAATGCTTTGGCATTGGCATATTTTATGTCGCTTCTTATTTCTAAATATTTTCTGATATAGTTTAGCGCGCGCTCAGAAAAATAAACAACGCGCGGTTTGCCGCCTTTGCCAATAACACCGAGCTCCATGTCTTTTTTATTCTTTAAACTATTAAACTGTTCAAGATTTAAGGACACTAGTTCGGCAATTCTAAGCCCGGTTGAAAAAAAAGCCTCTAAAATAGCCCTGTCCCGGATGCTTATATCGTCTTTTGGCTCAATAGAGGCTAAAAGCTTGCCAACTTGCTCTAAACTAAGGAATTTTACGTTTTTTGAGCTCTTATCTGCCTTTGCAAGGGCTATTTTATCTGGGGGAAGAGAAAGTATGTCTTTGGCCACAAAGTAGCCTAAAAGAGCTCTTAAAGCGATTAAATAGTAGTTCTGGGTGCCTTTTGACAGTAATTTGCCGGTAGCTGGGCTGGGCTGTCGGGATAGGTACAATCTATATGCCCAAATGTGATCTGAAGTCAGTTGATGGGGGAGTAGAGAGCTTAATTTAGCCTGTTCTTGCCAATGAAAAAATTTCTCCAAATAGTTTTTATAATTTTCCTGAGTGTTGTCACGCAAACCTTTTTCAACTTCACAATAATCTAAAAAATCCTGCAGATGTTCTTTTATTGGTTTTGATGATTTTTCCATGTTTTGGAAGTACGACCCAAAGGGTACCCCGATATACGTCGCTTTACCTACATTTTGCGACATTGTATATATTCATAATAATCGGTCCCCTAGAGCCTGTCAAACAGTCAAATCGGCAAATAAGGTTAATCAACCAATTAGACTGGTTTTAGGGCTGGCAGTTCTGCGGAGCTCCGGGATGCAAAATACTATTTGCAACGCCAGAAAAATAATTTGAAATTTTTTCTCCAATATTTTCAGAAACTTTTTGTTTTTCCTGCGCAACTTCTTGTTTTATTATATCTCCCCTCTTTTGCACTTCCCCGCTAATTTCAGGCAAAACAGTGTCCTTGGCCCAAGAGGACCCTTTTGTCATATATGTCTGAGCTGGATTAGTCACTTTATCAACCAATCCCTTGCCCCATTGCTTAAAATATGGCTGTTGGCTTAAAACAACTACGAATAAAATAATGGCCATTATAATAACGTATTTTAGAATCCTCTGGTGCATTTATTTAAGATTTAAATTTGTTTTAAATTAATTTTATTGCGTCCTCAATGCGTTTTAGGGTCTTTTCTTTGCCTAAAATGTCGGCTATTTCAAACGGGCCTGGCGAAAACTGCTTGCCAGACAATGCCACTCTCAAGGGCCACAGCAAATATCCTTTGTTTTGTATAGGATAGCCCTTTTCTGCATTAAACTTTTCTGACGCGGCAAACAATTTTTCCTCAAGCGTTTTTATATCCCACGTCTTTATTTCAGATAATATTTTTTTTGAAAACTCCAGTGAATCCCCCACCTCGCCATCGCCCATGGTACCCTTTGGGTCGTGCCATTTTAATAAATTTTTATCATACCTTAATTTGTCCTCAAAAAAGAAATCTGATAATTCTGAAATTTCAGAAAGTTTTTTCATTCGGCTTCTTGATACCTCGACAATTTTTTCAAGCTTGTGCTCTGAAGCCTGCCCCACTACCAGGAGCCCCGCCTTCTTTAAATACGGCACGCAAAGTTCTGTTAGTTTTTCTATTGGTTTTTCTCTTATATAAAAACCATTCAGAAAGTCCAGACGAGCAATGTTAAAAACAGCCCCCGCTTTTTGGACTTTTTCAATTGAAAATTCCTTAGCCAATTGCGACAAAGAAAAAAATTCTTTTTCTGTGCCCGGATTCCAGCCCAGCAAAACCATAAAATTAACCAGAGCTTCCGGCAGATACCCCTGCTCTTTATATTCGCTTATTGCCACAGATCCGTAACGTTTGCTCATTTTTGATCTGTCTGGCGCCAAAATCAGGGGTAAATGGGCATATTGAGGAGTGTCGAAACCCAAGGCTTCCTGCATTAAAATTTGTTTCGGCGTATTTGCTATGTGGTCTTCGCCTCTTATCACGTGGCTTATCTGCATCTCAAAATCATCAACAACAACTGCAAAATTATAAAGCGGAGTTTTAAGATTTTTGGCGATTACTATATCACCCATCAAAGCCGTGTCAAATTCTACTTCCTTGCGGATTAAATCATTAAATTTAACTTTGGAGTGTCCTTTTGGCCTTTCAACTCTAAATCTTATCACTGAAGGTATTTTTCCTGATAATTTTTTTTCAATAATTTCCTTGGGCAGGCGAGCGCACTTTCCATCGTATTTTGGAGCCAATCCCCTGCTCATCTGTTCCTGGCGCTTATCTTCCAGTTCTTCCTCTGTGCAAAAACAATAATATGCTTTATCTTCATTTAATAACTGCTGCAAATATTTTTCGTAAATATCAATTCTTTGCGTTTGTTTGTAGGGCCCGAATTCTCCGCCAATGTCCGGACCTTCATTCCACTCAATCCCCAACCACTTCAGCCCTTCAATAATATCCTGCGTCCATCTTAGGTCAGACCTTTCCAAATCGGTATCTTCAATGCGCAAAATAAATTTGCCTTTATTCTTCTTAGCAAAGAGATAATTAAAGAGCGCGGCTCTGGCGGTTCCTATGTGCAGGGCTCCCGTTGGCGACGGAGCAATCCTCGCCCTAATTGGCTTTGATTCTGTTTTTTGTTTTTTTGTTGCCATTTTAATCTAACATTAAAAATTCTAAAATTTCTCGGGCGATGGCGCGGGCGGCCAACGGTTTTGCGAAGGCAAGAGCTGCCCTAGACATTTCTTCCAATCCTTCAGGATGTAAAAATAATAATTTTATTTTATCCATAAAAAAGTTGGGAGTTAAATTTTGCTGTTCTAAAACCTCGGCGGCTCCGGTTTGAGCATAGACATAGGCATTCTTCGACTGATGATCGCCGGCCGATGAAGGCAGGGGAACCAAAATGCTTGGCTTGCCGACTGCCGCAATCTCAAAAATAGAACCGGATCCCGACCGCGAAATTATCAAATCAGCCGCTTTATAGGCGTGCTTAATCTTTTCTTCATCTAAAAACCCTACCGGATGGTAATATTTGTCCAGGGTTTTATCCATCATAACCTGCGCTTCATTTTGCGTCTCCTTAACATTCTCACGGCCGGCCACATGAATTATTTCATAATCTTTCAGCAAATCATTTATAAGCCGCAAAATAAAATCATTAACTGCTTCTGCTCCCTGAGAACCTCCCATAACCAGAAAAATCGGCTTCTCAAAGGTTAAATTGAACAACTCCCCCGCCCTTTGCTTGTCTCCCTCCATAATTTCCTTTCTTATCGGGTTTCCGGTCCAGATTGTTTTATCCGGGTCAAAATATTCTGTTTTTTCAAATGAAATAAAAACTCTCTTTGCCCATTTTGCCGTGCGCTGATTCGAGAGCCCCGGCACAACATCGCCTTCGTGCAAAAACACAGGGATTTTTAAAAGCCTGGCTGAAACTGTTACAGAAATTGAACCTGGCCCGCCCTTGGAAAAAACCAAATCCGGCTTTATGCGCAAAAGCATAAAAAAACTTTGTACGGCTCCAATAGGAATTTTAAATAAAATGTCGACAAAATTTTGCCACGAGAAATATCTTCTTAATTTCCCGGAAATTATTGTTTTAATTACAAAATCTTCCTGCTGTAATAAAATTGAGGTAAAGTCATCTTTGGGCCCCATATAATAAAATACCAAGTCCTTCTTCGGATAAATTCTTCTTATTTCCCTGACAATGGCGACGATGGGGAAAACGTGTCCTCCTGTCCCCCCGCCCGTAAATAAAATTTTCATGCTATGTATTTTTTGAAATATTTAATAAAAACCCGACGCCGAAAATTTCCACTGCCAGATGCGACCCGCCATAAGAAAAAAATGGCAATGGAATTCCGGCTAAAGGAAAAATTCCTGCGACCGAGGCCATGTTGATAAATGCCTGCAAAGTTATCCATGTCACAATTCCTATGGCTACCATTTTAGAAAATTTATCATTAGAATTTTTAGATATTTTAATTCCCAGCCACAAAAATAAAATAAACATTACAACTAAGGCAGCGCACCCTATAATGCCGAGCTCCTCTCCGATAATGGCGAATATTGAGTCAGACATTGCTTGCGGGAGAAATCCGGGAAATTTTTCAACTGACATTCCAAGCCCTTTTCCAAAAACTCCTCCTGATCCCAAGGAAATAAGCGATTGGCGAAGCTGAAATCCTTTCCCTAGCGGATCAACGTTTGGGTGCAAAAATATAAGCCAGCGGTCTAATCGATATGGCTCAAATTTTACCATTGCAAGCAACGAACCCAACCCAGCTACAATTACAAATAAAGTATGCCATATGGGAGTCTTAGCGGAAAAATATAAAACAAGCAGGGTTATGGCGATAATTCCAAGCGTGCTGGCGTCTCTCTGAAAATACAGCGCAACAGAAATTAAACCTAAAAAAATTAAAAAGGGGGCAAATATATATATTAAATTATAATAACCTTTCTTGGCACTCGATTTCCAGTCCGAAGATCCGCCCTCCGACAATTTGGAGGCAATCCAGGCTGACAAATATAAAATTGCCGTAATTTTTAAAAACTCAGACGGCTGGACCCCAAACCCGCCAAAGCTCAGCCATCGGGTGGCGCCTCCGGCTTTAGCCCCCATTCCTGGAAGGAAAACCAAAAATACGGCAATTAAGTTTAAAAAAACAAGCAATGGAGCGAACTTTTTCCAAAAGCTCAAAGGAATCTTATAGGCCAGAAGTCCCAAAACAATGGCCGGCAGAATACCGAATATAAATTGGTGATATAAATAATAGGTTGTGTTATTAAACCTCTGCAAAGAAACTGGCGCGGTCAAACAAGCCAAAAACAACATACTGAAACCAACCAGAAGAACAACCAAAAAGAATAAAAAATAGTTAAAGTGTTTTTTTACTGGCATTATTTTTTATCATAGAAAATTGGCGCACGGCGGCCTGAAATTTATCGCCCTTTTCTTCAAAATTTTTCCACAATGAGTAGCTCGGCGAAGCGCACGACAAAAGGCAAACCTGCCCCTTTAAGGTAAACTGATAGGCAAATTTAACAGCCTCATCCATGCTGGCGGTTTCCAAAATATTCAGCCCCTTTTTCCCTTTCCTGAAAATCCTTTTTCCGCTTTCGGGAAAAAGCACGATATTTTTAATTTTTTTCTTTTTTATAATTTTCTCCAATCTTGAAAAAGTATATCCCCTATCCTGTCCGCCTAAAAAAATTGTTCCAACTTGCGGCAAGGTTTTTATGGCCTCTATGGTCGATTCGGGAGTTGTCGAAATGGCGTCGTCATAAAATTTTATGCCAGAATACTCCCCGATTAATTCCAAACGGTGCGGGAGCCCCTTAAAAGTCTTGATAGCTCCCCTTATTGCCGTTTCATCTATGTCTAAAACCTTTGCAACGGCAATAGCAGCTTTTATGTTTTGCATATTATGTTTTCCCTGCAGCAAAATTTCGGAATCATCTACCGGAATAGTTTGGGCAAAAGGGACGGGCTTTGCTTTTGTATCCTTTGTCCACGCCAATATCTTCTTATTTTTATGATTAAAAATAAAAGCATCGCCTTCTTGCTGATATTTTACTATATTTTTCTTGGCTGCATAATAATTTTTTATATTATAGTGGTAATCTATATGCTCGTGAAAAATGTTGGTGACAACCGCAATATCCGGTGAAAATTTTATGTCATCTAATTGGTAGCTGGAGAGTTCTAAAACAAAAATTGTGCCGGGTTTGACATTCTTATTTAATAAGGTTTCCAGCATCGGCTCGCCGATATTTCCCAAAAGCTCGGCCCTCTTGCCGGCTTTTGCGAGGATATGGTAAATAAGCGAGGCTGTCGTACTTTTGCCCTTTGAGCCGGTCACGCCAATTATTTTTACGCCGGGAATTTGTTTTACCCAGGAAAAAAAGATATTTGTGGCTGTCGTATACGGAATTTGTATCAGTTCTTTGCGAACACCGGGCGATCGCACGGCAATATCATATTCTTCCTGCTTTGCCAAATAATCGGGGTCGGTACTTACGTCCCCAACACCAATTTTCAATTCCGGAAAATTCTGCTTTACATATTCTTCTGTCACCTTTCCCTCCTTGCCATAACCAAGAATTAATGCGTTTTGCATTCCCAAAAATTTCATATAATCGGGCACAGATGACAGCTGGGTTTTGAAAACTTTTTTTACCAGCTCCAAAGGTTTTATTTTGCCTTCAAAATAAATTTTAAGAGTTGTTCTTTTGGAATAGAAAAAATACCTGTTATCTTCCGGATCAATTTTCGGCAAAAACATTTCACCGGCCACATCATCTCTAAATTTTTCCCGGGCCATATAAAAAGCGGCTTTGGCCTCATCAAATGTTCCCACGCAGTCAAAGGGTTTTATTTTTCCAAATCCTAAAATATCCCTTATTGTAACGAGATTATCAACATTTTGAAAATAATTTTGCCCGAATATGCCTATTAATGCTTCTTTGCTCAAAAATGGCGAAAAAAGCAAAAAGGCAAAAATACATTTAGGGCATTTGCCGCACCATTGCTTTCTATCGGCATTATCCTGATCGATTTTAAAATTTGCGTTACAACTGGAAAAAAACGGGAAATATTCTTTGTAGTTGACAAAAAGCTCGGCAATGCGTATTTCGTAAAAAGGTCTCATTAGTGAAAAATAAAATAAGTCAGGACTGATGGAATTTTCTACATGCTTTTGAAATAAAGTCTCAAATTCATAAGATTTGGACCACTGATGGTTTATAACCTTGCCTTTATACCTTGTATTGCCAAAGTTGCTGCTGAATTCATTAGAGACTACAAAATAGGAAAAATTATAAAGGGCGCAAGACAAAATGCCCAAAAATGCATAAATGCCGGAAATTGGTATGTGCCCCTGATAATATCCTGCGAGCTTGTCAAGCAATTTTTCGTCTATATGCCGCCTAATTTTCAAAACTTCTATATTTTTTTCAGACGATGCCATTTTTCCAAGCAGCTCGTTAACAAAATAGGATTCTTTTTGAGTTTCTGTGTAAATTAAAGAAA
>JAPLZD010000005.1 GCA_026395195.1 Candidatus Staskawiczbacteria bacterium | reverse complement strand
GCCCGGGCCTGTAAAATTCTCCTGGAATTTGCTCGTCTCTGTTTAAAATTCCCAAAGTCTTTCCAATGTCCACAAAAACTGTGTGGCCTTCAATTCTCTGCACAATTCCGGAAACAATTTCGCCTTCTTTTGATTTGTATTCAGAAGAAATGGTTTCTTTTTCTGCCTCGCGGATTTTCTGTAAAATAACCTGCTTAGCTGTCTGGGCTGCAATTCTTCCGTAATCCTGTTTTGAAATTAAAGGAATTTCAATTTCCTCGCCAACTTTTGCTTTGGGATAATCTTTTTTAGCGTCCTCAATCATTATGTGCTTTTCAGGATTGAAAACATATTTTTTAGGCGGCTCCTCGCCAGCTCTGGCTTCATCTTGCGGGATTTCTTTTCTTTCTTTCATTCCCTCAATTTCTTTTTCCGTATAAAGCATTGAGTTGTCCACAACCAATTTTATCTGCCAAAACTTAACATCGCCCGACACCGGGTTAAATTTGGCCTTAATTTTCTGTCCTTTTTGGCCGTAGTCTTTTTTGTAGGCCGTAGCAATTGCCGCCTCAATTGTTTCTATAACTTTTTCTGGCGAGATGCCTCTTTCTTCTGCAATTTGAGCCAAAGCTCCCTTAAACGATTTGATATCCATAAAATTTTGTTACTTAGTTACTTATAAAAATAAATGCCCGTTTTCCAACGGACAATTTCATCGTTTCTTTATCTTTCCTTTCATTTTACTCAAAAAAGTAACTCTGTCAAGCGAGCCAAATAAATTTTCTCGAGGCGAAGGGATCCGGGAACACAGGCTGAGCCGCAGAAAAAATTTGATTTGGCGAGCGCTATGAAACTATGTTTTCGTGGTGGGTGAGGCGGCTCACAGAAAAATCATTTTTCAAAACAATGCAAATTGCGTCTATTCTGGCGGGACCTGACCATTTTTTAAACGCAGAATATGTTTTTGCGTTCCACAAAACTTTTTGCAGTTTTGCCTTGTTTATGGTGTCTTCAGGGCTGCCGAAATTTTCGCCAACTTTTGTTCGCACCTCCACAAAAACTAAACTGCTTTTGCCGAGAAATCCTGCGGATTTCTCGGCAACTAAATCAATTTCAGCATACTTTGTTTTGTAATTCTGCTCTAAAATTTTATACCCTTCTTTTTCCAAATATTCCCGCGCCAAATCCTCCCCAATTTTCCCAACCTCATTATGCAAGCTCATAGTTTTTTGGTTTGTATTGCAAGGCCTCTGCCATGTGGGCAACAGAAATTTCGTCGGCATTGTCTAAGTCGGCAATTGTACGCGACACTTTTATCATTTTCATATAGCTTCTTGCAGACAATTGGAATTTAGCCGCAGCCTGGCGCAAAATTGCCTCCACCTCTGGAGAGAGTTTGCAATATTTTTTGATATGGCTGTTTTTCATCTGGCTGTTTGAACAAATTGTTTCATCAACAAACCTTGCTTCCTGCTTTTGACGCGAGGCAAGCACTCTTTGCTTTATTTTTTCTGACGGCTCCAAAAATTCCGAATTTTTCTGATTATCAGAAAATTCAGCTGTGTCCACCGGCATAACAGAAATGTGCAAATCAATTCTGTCTAAAATTGGGCCAGAAATTCTTTTTTGGTATTTTTGAATTTGGTTCTGGCTGCAAGTGCAAGATTTTTTGGGGTGCATTGCATATCCGCAAGGGCAGGGGTTGGCCGAAGCCACCAGCATAAAATCAGCTGGGTAAACAACCCTTTGCTTACTTCTGGAAATTGTCAGGCAGCCGTCTTCCAAGGGCTGACGCATGGCTTCCATTATACTGCGCGGGAATTCGTTAAACTCATCAAGAAAAAGTACGCCACGGTGAGCCAAGCTTATTTCGCCAGGCTGGGGTTTTGACCCTCCGCCAACCAAGCCCGCCAAAGAAGCCGTATGATGTGGGGCGCGAAATTGCCTGCGGATTATTAAAGAGCCTCCGGGCGGAATGTTGCCGGCTGCCGAATAAACTTTTGTCACTTCCAAGCTTTCGGCTTCGTTTAGCGGAGGCAAAATTCCTGGCAACGCCCGCGCCAGCATTGTTTTACCACTACCAGGGCTGCCAATCATAATAATATTGTGTCCGCCGGCTGCAGCAATTTCCATTGCTCTTTTTGCCTGTTCTTGGCCCAAAACTTCTTTCATGTCAAATTCCACGGGCGCCGAATTTTTTTCTAAAGCCTGTTTATATTCAACCGGAAAAATTTCTTCCTGTTTTAATAAGTGTCTGCAAATTTGCGTTAAATTTTCAACCGGAAAAACTTTTATTCCTTTAATGCAGGCTGCCTCGTTGGCTGAATCCTTTGGCACAAATAAATTTTTGAAGCCAAACTCTTTTGCAAAAAGTGCCATTAAAAAAGCTCCTTTGGTGTGCCTTAAAGAGCTGTCAAAAGATAATTCGCCCAAAAATAATGACTTGTCGGGAATAGGAAATTCTAAAACACTACTTAAAATTCCAAGCGCAATTGGCAGGTCATACATTGAGCCTTCTTTGGGCACGTCGGCCGGCGCCATATTAATTGTTATTTTCTTTTGCGGAAAATCAATGC
>JAPLZD010000046.1 GCA_026395195.1 Candidatus Staskawiczbacteria bacterium | reverse complement strand
GGCTCCTTTACAAAAGGTGTCATAAAAAGTATCAATTTGTTTGCGTGTCAAAGAACGCTTGCAAACAAACGTTCGCATTTATATACTACAATATGAACGATATTATGTCAAAAAATTGCTTCTCGTATTTACAATTCTTTTATTATCTGCTAATATATTTATATTATGGCAATTACAAAATCAGCCAAAAAAGCTATCAGGCAATCTTCCACAAGACGTGAGCATAATATTGTCTATAAGGATAATATAAAAAAACTTGCCAAAGAAGTTCGGGTTTTGGTTTTGGCAAAAAAGATGGAGGAAGCAAAAAAACTTTTGCCGGAAATTTACAGCGCGCTAGATAAAGCAGCTAAAGTCGGCATTATAAAAAAGAACAACGCTTCCAGGAGGAAGGGGAGATTTGCAAAATTAGTAGATAAAAAAATCTAAATTTCAGCCACCAGCATATCTAGCGCCAATTCCGAATCAATTTTCCCCGTTTTAATATCCGCATCTATCTGAAAAATTCTCTGATAGATTTTTTTTAACTGTTCAAAAGTAAATTGGTTGCATAAATAAGAAGTTTTTCTGACCACAAAAGGATGCAGCCCGCAATTCGCCAAAGATTTCCGGGAATCCATTAACTCTTTTATGATTAAAAGATTTCTGAATTGGTAAGCAACCATTGAAAGCAGATATAAGGAATTGTCTCCGCCATCTAAGTGTTTATGCAACAGCAGCAACGCCTCTTTTTTGTTTTTTGAAGCCAAAGCATCAATAGTTTTGAAAATATCATTTTCAATATTTGGTTTTACTAAAAGCTCGACATCTTCTTTTTTTATAATCGCCCCCCTTTTATAATTTGACAGTTTGTTTATTTCATTTGCCATTTGCCACAAATTGTTCCCGACAAAATTTGAAAGTAATGATTGGGCGGCAGAATCTATTTTAGAGTTGTTTTTTGCAAACTGCTGTGCGACCCATTTCGACAGCTGGGCTGGCTGCAAAAATTCGAATTCCTGGCACTTGGCATGCTTTTGCAAAGCTTTAAAAAATTTTGTCCGCTGGTCGGCCGGGCAATCTTCGTAAATTACCACAATGTCTTTTATATCCTCTAAATTTTTTATATTTTCCAAAAATTCTTCCTGGAATTTTAGATTGCCAAAAAGATTTTTCAAAACAATCAGCTTTTTTTCTGCGAACATTGAGCTAATTTTAAAATTGCTGTAAAAATCCTTAAAGTCAAACTCTTTTGCATCAACATAAACTAAATTCAACCCAGACTTGTGGACTTTTTTATACCCCTCGATTATCTCCTGCAATTTTTCTTTTGACCGGTATGAATCCGGCCCATACAAAAAATAAATCATAGTTTTTGGCAACGAGGGCAAAAAAATGCGCTCCGGCCACCGAAGCTTATTCTTTTTATTGGGGTGCCACAGCGAGGGCATTTTTGGTTTTCTCGCCTATATGCTTTGCGCTCGTCATCAAAATTGCCCTTAGAACCATCCGGCTTTCTGTAATCGGAAAAACTTTCTCCCCCAAGTTTTACGCCAAGCTCCAAAACTTTTTTTATTGCCTCGTATAAAGATTTTAACTCTTTTTCGCTTAATTTTGCAATATTCTTTTCAGGATGTATTTTTGCAACCCACAAAGCTTCCGAAGCATAAATATTTCCAATTCCTGCGATTATTTCCGGGTTCATTAAAACTTGTTTTACTCTGCCTCTTTTATTTTTTAATATTTTTTTAAATTTTTCAAAGGTGAAACTTTTGTCTAACGGCTCAGGCCCTAAATTTTTAAATTCTTTTGAGTTTAATAATTCTTCTGTTTTCCATAGTTCAACTTTGGCAAATTTCCGGGAATCCGACAAAGCCAGCATTTCCTGATTATCTAAAAAAAATATCAGATGCAAAAAACGATTATACGGATCATTTAACGGG